>CAXHHS010000830.1:0-3597 GCA_964015645.1 uncultured bacterium | reverse complement strand
GCAGCGTCAGATGTGTATAAGAGACAGAATAGTGGCAGCCATCATGCTCGCTAAGCCCAACGGTAGACATAATGTTGACATCTTCGTAAAATGATGGTAAAACGCGTTGCACTTCACGCATCTCACGATGGAACGGATTATTATTGCAGCCGGGATGAATTTGATAAATGTAAATTTTTTCAAGGTCGCTGTAATCCGCTTTCCATGCGGTATACAAAATGTCAAAATTATCGATATAATCTGAATAAGAAGCATCCGTATTTCTCTCGCCCTGGTGCCACAGTATCGCCTTTACTCGATCCTTCACCTTTGCTTTTGTGGCGCGATATAACAACCGGCCATAGGGGGTAGAAAGATTGGTGGGATTTGTTTCATCTCGCAAGTGCTCTTCAATTTTGGAAGCGCCGATGGCACCGTTAATAATGCAAATTGGAACACCAAATGTTTCCAACAGCGATACACCCAGGCGTAATCCCCAAACCCCCACGGCAGCGTTGGTATGAACAGTATGTCCCTGGGCTAATCGCCAAATAGTATCGGTGGAGGACTCCGTAAATGGAATAAAAACAGTGGTGTCCGGGTTAAATTGGCTAATTGCGGATGAGCCGAAAGAGCGGAAAAATTCGTTTTGATGAGTGGCGAGGCCCTCGAAATCTGTCGCACGAGCGTTGGATTGGCCGTTAATGAGATACACATCTCCACAAACAACGCTATCAACCTCAGCGATTTGGTTGGCATCAACGTAAATCTTGAACCAAAATTCAGAAAGCTCGGTGTGGATTTTAGGGGCTGCGGAAAATGATCCGACCGCATCTTCATAGATAATTTCGCTGGTAATTCGCTGCCATAAATTTCCTGCTTCGCCTTTGTAGATTTCCACAATTAGAGAATCGACGCCTGGCGTTTCAATGGTGCCGGATATGGTAACGCTGCAAGAATCCAGGTTATCGCGAGGGTATAATTGTAGATCCACAGGGGTTTGGATAAAACTTACTTCCTGGGGAAAAAGCGCAGTCGTAAAGATAAAAATTAACCCAATAGTAACCGAAAAAAGCTTCATTGATTTTATCCTGGATCGCATTATTGATGAGATTATAAACCGAATAACAGTATAAAAAAATGAGCAGGAAATGCAATAAGTTTAAATTTGGTTTGACAAAAATGTGAGCAAGTTTTGCATAGTTAAGCAATTGAATTCAAATAAACGCCACTTTAGTAATGGAGTCGATTGTGGTCATCCTGAGCGAAGTCGAAGGGTGGATTTGCAGCAAGTACGGCTCCGACGGAGTTTATCCTGAGTCAGTCGAAGGGCTCAACCCGACAGTGGCAGTTTACCAAAGTGTCGATTATTCTATAGATATTACTTAAACCAGGTTTCATTCCAGGGAATTCACATACGCAATCAACTTCGGAAAAAATGTTTTGAAATCATTCTCAAATTCCCGGTAATGTTTCAATAACTCTTCCGCACCATTCGCAAGATTGTTTTTACGGCTAATTCGGCGAGACATTCCGTTTAATACAGAAGCGATCCCTTCAACTTCCCGGTAGGAGAGCAGCCAATTTTCTGCCACCATTATCGGAATCATAGATTGGAGGCGCGGCGGCAGGTTGGGGCGGTAATCCAGGAAAATATCATAAACGTAGCTGCAAAATTCTTCCAAAGTTACTTCCGAATAATCCGGCCAATTTTTTGCTAAGTAATGGTCGTAAAAAATATCAACCATCACTCCTTTTAGCAGGCGGTAGTCGTTGCTGATGCGTTTTTTGCTTTGTAAAAAAATGGGATGAGAATCGGTGAACCGGTCGATTTTGCGATGCTGAATGATTCCCCGGCATATTTCTGCATTGTATGTTTCGCGAAAATCCATGCCCACAAAATCGCCTAACATGTTGCCGATAATGGAATCAGGGGTGTTGTCTGCTAAATAGAGATGGGCTAAAAAATTCATATCACTCGGCAGGATCCACGCCTAATGGAAAATCTTCTGCCGGAGTATCGAGCGGAAACCAGGGACGGCCAATCGGAACGATGATAAACAATCCTTCTTCATCTCCCACGGCGGCAAATGTTTTTTCGTCCCCTTTCCAAAGTTTGAGATTTAACTCATCTTTGATTGCTCGTGAGAAAAGGCGCACATCTTCTGCCGGGTAGCCAATTTCGCTAACGCAAAGTAAACTGCTGCTGGAAAACGGCTTTTGGGAGGTGTTCTTCAAATTATGCCGGGCAATTAGTTCTACAATATTATCGACAGGATCGAGAAAATAAACCGCATCGGCATTCCACTCGGCAAAATGAAACTCATCTTTGCCATCTTTTTTGATTAAGGTTAGCCGGGAAGAAAGCCAGGTTTTCGCTTCCTTTAATTGGTTTTCGGGAATGTTGAAGGCGAAGTGATAGAAGGGTTTTTCCTGTGAGCGAGTTTGCCGAAAGGTGATTTTTGAGGCGCCCGCTTTTACCGAAAACCAGTATTCTCTTTCGACCACAATCGGCAATTCCAGTGTCTCGGAATAAAATTTCTTAAGCGCCTTCAAATTGTGCGTTTGTAGTTGTATTTCGCGTATCTTCATAATAATTCTATATCTTACGTGAACTAAATGATAAAGAACTTGGAGGAAATAAGCAATAGAGGGGTAGAAAATCTTGTTCGCTGTTTATTTTATACCCATTAGCCATGTAACCATCCCAGCCATCCAATTGTCTAAAACGCCTCAAGCAAGCCGCCCCCACTGCCGGACGCACCTGTTTTTCCAAGAGTACGAAAATCATTCCCGCTGGGATTTTGAAAAACACGCAGTTCAAATTCCGGTACTACCGCCAGCAAATGATCGAAAATATCCGCTTGAATTCTCTCGTAATTTACCCAGGCAGTATCGTTGGCAAAAACATATATTTCGATGGGGAGTCCTCGATCACCAGGCGCAAGCTGGCGGATTAAAAATGTCATTTCGCGATTAACACGGTCGTGATGGCGCAAATACGCTTCGATGTAGGTACGAAAAGTACCGATATTCGTCATCCGGCGGCCGTTTACCAGTACATCGTCGTCGATATTATTTTCTTTATTGTATTCGGCCAATTCGGATTCTTTTTGTTGAACATAATCCTTGATGAGATGAATTTTTTTGAATCTCTCCATCATCTGCTTATCGCAAAACCGGATGCTGGAAATATCGAGATTAATCGCCCGTTTAATCCGCCGCCCACCGCTCTGCTGCATGCCCCGCCAGTTGATGAAGGTGCTTTCGATGAGCTTGTGGGTAGGGATAATACTGATGGTTTTATCCCAATTTTGGATTTTGACGGTGTGAAGCGCAATATCGACAACGTCGCCATCCGCGCCGTATGCTCGCACCTCAATCCAATCACCGATCCGCACCAAATCATTGGTAGAAATTTGAATACTGGCGACGAAGGATAGAATGGTATCGCGAAAGACCAAAATTAAAATAGCGGTCATTGCGCCTAGGCCGCTAAAAATCGTCAGCGGCGAACTGCCGGTCAAAAGCCCAATAATAAAAATGCCACCCAGGATATAGATAATCAATCGAATTACCTGCCCGTAGCTTTTTACCGGCTTATCGCGCATTCCGCTT
>CAXHHS010000829.1:0-3601 GCA_964015645.1 uncultured bacterium | reverse complement strand
TCGGCAGCGTCAGATGTGTATAAGAGACAGGGAGGGATGGGAACAGTTTAAAAACGCCAAACCCAATGCGGCGCATTTAGCGATTGTCGAATTAGAAGCTGCCGGAAAGTTACAAATGGTGGTAACCCAAAATGTCGATGGTCTGCATCGTAAAGCCGGTACATCGCCAGGAAAAATAATTGAGTTGCATGGCACTAACGCCGAAATAGAATGCCAGACCTGCGGCGAACGAAGTATCCCGGATCCGCATTTTCAATATTTTCAACAACACCGCAAAGCGCCTGTTTGCAGTAGTTGTGGCGGGTACCTCAAACCGGCAACAATTAGCTTTGGCCAAAATTTGCGGCCGGAAGATATAGCGCAAGCGACCGTTGCCGCTTTAAAATCGAACCTGGTAATTGCGCTTGGTTCAACACTTTCGGTGTATCCAGCTTCCGGCATTCCGTTGATCGCAACAGAAAAGGGCATACCTTATATTATCATCAATCGTGGTGAAACGGATCACGATGATTTGCCTGAAATCAGCCTGCGGTTAGAAGATGATGTAACGGAAATTTTTCCGACAGCGGTAAAAAGTGCAATTCGGGAATAAAGAGTTAAACCGTTTTAAAACAGAAGTTCCCTGAAAGGGAAAAATATCATAGCCCAGGGCATCGCCCTGGGAAGCTAAAATGTGAATTTAAACAAGCCTGCCACACAGGTGGTCACTATGTGAAAAGGGCGAAATAAAACGAAGGAGCAAAGCGTGGATTTAAAAAACAAAATTATCCTGGTAACCGGCGGCAGTGCTGGTATTGGGTTGGCTGCCGCCAAATTGCTAAAATCGAAGGGCGCACAGGTGATTATCAATGCCCGCAATAAGGAAAAATTAGAAGCGGTTGGAAAAGAATTCGGCCTGGAAACCATTCAAGGCGATGTTGCCAGCGAAGATGATGTAAAAAAAATCTACCGGGTTATTTCCGATAAATTCGGTAAATTGGATGTCTTGGTGAACAATGCCGGCTACGGCTATTTTAGTTTGCTGGAAGAAATAGACACGGAGAATTTCAACCGGGTATTTGCCACCAATGTCACCGGCGCGATGATGATGGCGCGGGAAGCGGTTAAATTCTTTAAAGCGCAAAATTCCGGGAATATTATTAACATCAGTTCCACCGCTGGCACCAAAGGATTTGCTGGCGGCACCGCCTATTCTGCAACCAAATTTGCGCTCAAAGCGATGACAGAATGCTGGCGGGCGGAATTACGAAAATATAATGTGCGAGTTATTTTGATTAACCCCAGCGAAGTGCAAACGGATTTTGTCATCAACTCCGGTAGAGAAGCACGAGACTATAACCCGACGAAATTGCAATCCGAAGACATCGCCCACACCATTTGCGCCGCGCTGGAAATGGAAGATCGCGGCTTTATTACGGAGCTAACCGTTTTTGCTACCAATCCGCAATAGCGAATTTGTAACATAATGAGTTTACAGATAATTCGAGTTGAAAAAGGGGGAAAGATGCAAGAAAATCATATTGCTGTTGAAAAAACCGCGCGGTATTTTACAATCGGTGAAGCCGGTGAAAATACCCGCGAAGTGTGGTATGTTTGCCACGGTTACGGGCAGTTAGCAAAATACTTCATCAAACATTTTGAAGTTTTGGATAATGGCAGCCGGTTAATCGTTGCGCCGGAAGGGTTATCGCGATTTTATTTGAACGGATTCTCCGGGCGCATCGGCGCGACCTGGATGACAAAGGAAGATCGCCTCAACGAAATCGAAGATTACCTGGGATTTTTAAACACGCTTCACGCTCACATTTTCAAACGTCTTTACCGGGAAAATGTGAAAATCACAGTTTTGGGGTTCTCCCAGGGAACCGCAACCGTTTGCCGCTGGCTCACCGAAGGAAATATTTACGCTGATCGCCTTATTCTCTGGGCAGGATTAATGCCGCCGGAAATCGATTTTCAAACCGATGGAAAAGTTTTTCAAGGTCTCCAAAATTATGTTGTGCTGGGCAAAAATGACCCCTTCGCCAACCAGGAAATGTTAGATCAACAGAAAGCCATTTTAAAAAAGCATCAAATCCCCTACAAGTTTTTAACATTCGACGGCGAGCACGAAATTCATGATGATACGCTGCGAAAAATAGCAAAATAGAATAAAAGAGGTCAACATGTCCAACCGTTCCATCAATCTTACTGATGAACTTTACGACTATATGCTTTCCGTTTCGTTGCGAGAGCACGATGTGCTGAGAAAACTTCGCGAAGAAACCGCCAAACACGAAATGCACAACATGCAAATATCACCGGAGCAAGGGCAGTTTATGGCGATGCTTGCCAAATTGATCGGCGCAAAATACACACTGGAAATCGGTGTTTTTACCGGGTATAGCGCCCTATCTGTCGCGCTTGCCCTGCCGGATGACGGTAAAATTATCGCCTGCGATATTAGCGCGGAATATACGTCGATTGCCCGGCGATATTGGAAGGAAGCCGGTGTATCCCACAAAATCGAACTTCATCTTGCGCCGGCGATTAAACCGCTCAGCAAGCTCATCAAAGAAGCGCATTTCGATAAATTCGATTTCGCTTTTATCGACGCCGACAAACAGAATTACGATGATTATTACGAGCATTGTTTGCAGCTAATCCGCCCCGGCGGCCTCATCGCTATCGACAACGTTTTATGGGATGGAAAAGTGTTAGATGATTCAATTCAGGATGATAATACCAACGCCATTCGCGCGCTAAACAAAAAGCTGCATGCGGATTCGCGCGTGGATATATCATTAGTTCCGATTGCCGATGGGCTAACGCTGCTGCGTAAAAAATAGGAGTGCCAAACTTCAGTTTGGCAACATCAAATTAAATCTTGAATCGCGAATAATATGCCAATCGAATTAACTCACACAACAATCAAAACCAATAGCATTACCCTCCACGCCGTTGAGGCCGGCCCCCGCGACGGCCCGCTGTTGATTTTTCTGCACGGTTTCCCGGAGTTTTGGTACGGCTGGCGAAAGCAAATCGATTATTTTGCCGAAGCCGGGTTTCATGTCGTGGCACTCGACCAACGCGGTTACAATCTTAGCGATAAACCGAAGAAGGTCTCCGCTTACAACCTCGATATTTTGGCTGCCGATATTGCCGGGGTCATCGATTTTTTTGGCGCGGAAAAAGCCTATCTCGCCGGCCACGATTGGGGTGCCGTTGCAACCTGGTGGACTGGTGTTAAATATTCTGAGAAGTTGCACAAAATCGCCATTCTCAATGTCCCCCACCCAATCGTGATGAGAAAAAATCTCAAATCCAATTCCGCGCAGCGCCGCAAAAGCTGGTATATTTTTTTCTTTCAGTTTCCCCGGATTCCGGAGTGGCGAATGCAGAAAAACAATTGGGGTATTGGCGTTCGCGCATTGCAGAGAACCAGCCGCCGCGGAACATTTTCGGATGAGGATATCGAAAAATACCGCGAAGCCTGGTCGCAACCGGGTGCAGCCACCGGTATGATAAACTGGTATCGTGCGGCAATGCGCAAACCGCCGCAACGAGTAGCGAACCTGTCTCTTATACACATCTGACGCTGCCGACGAGCTTCTTGGTGTAG
>CAXHHS010000828.1:0-3603 GCA_964015645.1 uncultured bacterium | reverse complement strand
CCGGCAATATAACCGCCCAGGCGAAAGCTGATTTTATTCGGCGCGACGTTGGAAATGCTATTGGCCGGGGCCACCACGTTGGCGGCGATGTTGGTGCTGAGCGTCGCCACGATCAACACAAACATGGAGAGCAGGCCGGTAAAGTAGCTGCCGGATTCATCGGTAATTTTCGCCAGCAACACCACCGGGTCCCAAATCGCTTCCCCGTAAAGGATCAGCGTGGCGCTGGTAACGGCAATACCGATAAAGGAAAACAGCGGCATGGTGGTTAAAATGCCGATGCCCTGGCCGACCACCTGGTCTTTCTGGCTTTTGGCGTAACGGGTAAAATCCGGGATGTTCAGAGCCAGTGTGGCCCAAAAACCGACCATTGCCGTTAGCCAGGGAATAAACAGTTGCAGCATAAAATCGAGAAAGGAAAGCTGCGTTTGCGATTGGATAAGCGCATCTGATTTTTCCAAAATGGTGCCGATGCCGCCGACTTTATTAGCAGCCCAAATCAGCAGGGCAATGCCCATCAGCAGCAAAAAGGGAGCGGCGACGGTTTCCATCCACTTAATCGATTCCGTTCCGGCGTAAACAAAATAGATATTAATCGCCCAAAAAATCAGGAAGCTGATGTACTGCGGCAGACCATTTCCCATAAACTGCCAATCGCCGCCCAGGGTTTGCCAGCCCGGCCATAAGGTACTGAAAATACTATGGATAGCCATCCCGCCAATCCAGGTTTGGATGCCAAACCAGCCGCAGGCTACCAGCGAGCGCAGCAGCGAGGGAATATGCGCGCCAGTAATCCCAAAGGAAGAACGCACATACACCGGAAAGGGAATACCGTATTTCGTTCCGGCGTGGGCGTTTAAGATCATTGGCAACAGCACGATAGCATTGCCTAAGAAAATCGCCAGCAGGCTTTGCCACCAGTTCATCCCGGCGCTAATCATGCTGGCGGCCAGCATGTAAGTGGGAATACAAACGCTCATCCCCACCCACAGGGAGGCAATGTGCCATTGATTCCAGGAGCGTTCGCTGATTTTGGTAGGGGCAATATCCGCATTGCTAAGTGAGCTTTCCGGCAGGTCTGTTTCCAGTTCAACCAAATTACCGATGATCTTCGTTCCCGGGGACGGTGTGCTCAAGAGATTCTCCTTTCTGAAAATTCGGATGCTTTTCTATAGTGGAAAATAAGGTAAGGAGAAAAATGGAGATAAAAAAGGTGAGTGGGAGATTATTAGGAGGAATTGGAATAATGATCAAAATGGTTGGATGGCCGGATAGTTAAATGACTTAACTATCCAGCCATCGAACTATCCATCATTTCAACCTGATCGATATTCGCTTTTCAAGCTGAAGCCTAATCCAAAAAATACATCTTGCCAACCTGGTCGTAGGCATCGGCTTTTAAGCGGTAGTAGTAGATGCCGTGGGCAACTTGCTGCCCCTGGTCATTTTTGCCATCCCAATCCACTTTATAAAATCCTTTATCAACTTCACCGTTTACGAGGGTTCTAACCACTTCCCAATTGTTGTTGTAAACTTTAACGGCCAAATTGTTTTTCGCCGGAATAGCAAATCGAATGGTAGTATTGGTTGTAAAGGGATTGGGAAGATTAAATTCCAGATTATAATCTTCCGGGCCGCCGCCGAGCGTTTGGCGAAAATAGTCTCCATCGGCCTCAAGTGCTGCTACTTTGTCGTTTTCGGATTGTGCGAATATTGCCGGGTTTATCATAATGATGAGACAAAAAGCAGCTGCTAATAAGCCCAAACCGGTTTTTTGTAAATTCATGAATTGACCTCCGTGGTTTTAAAATTCTTCCGTGTTAGGTTATAAAAAATGTATCTTTCACGTCCGGCAATAAAGCCTGATTTGGAGTGCTGCCGGTGCGCATCATCACAAGATTGCGGTTGATTTTATGGTTTGAAATGCAGCGCGATTTTTTTTCTCGATATAGAAAAAAATCTTGATAAAGAAAAAAATATTTAATAAGATATTTTTATTAGAGTTAACGATAGTTTAGAAAATAGCCACTAAGGCACGAAAACACAAAGTTTCCCAAACAGAAAGCGAAGATCAGGTGGAATTTGAAAACACAAACCAGGCTGATGATTTATTTCCGATAACGGTGGCGGTGAATGGAAAATCATATAAACGCACTATCGAGCCGCGACTGCTGTTAAGCGATTTTTTACGCCACGAGGTGGCATTGACCGGCACACATGTTGGCTGCGAGCACGGCGTCTGCGGCGCTTGCACTATTCTGCTCAATGGTAATGCGGTTCGTTCCTGCATCATTTTTGCCGTGCAGGCTGATGGGCAGGAAATTACCACGGTAGAAGGATTAACGCCGGATAACAACCCTGAGAATCTCCATCCAATTCAGGCAGCTTTCCGGGAGGCGCACGGGCTGCAATGCGGGTTTTGCACGCCGGGAATTTTGATGACACTCATCCCGTTTTTGGAAGAAAATCCCGATCCGTCCGAGCAGGAGATTCGTGAAGCGATTTCCGGTAATCTTTGCCGTTGCACCGGTTATCATAATATTGTAAAGGCGGTTCAATTAGCTGCGAGAAAGATGGCGGCGATTTAAGTTTCTTGGATCAAATTATGATCAAACATTTAAAAGCATATATTTTTGCACTGGTAGTTGCCGGCAGTCCCCTGTTTGCCCAGGGAGAAGCGACGGCGTTGTTTTTATTGATCAATCCATCACCGGAATCCAATAGCATTGGGAAAGCCGGCACTGCTTTGCCAACAACCGATAGCTACGGGTTTTATTTAAATCCCGCGCAGTTGGGATACGCCAGCCGCACGAATGTGATAAGCGGGCAAACCTATCCGGTTAAAACGAAATGGCTGCCCAATTTCAATTTTACTTCCATAACATACAACGGTACTGCATTAACCCTGGGGTATAAATTTGATATGCAAACCCGCATATTGCCCCGCAGTTTGGGATTTGGTTTTATGAAGGGAACGCTCGATTATGGTGAAAATAATCAGACAGATGCTTTCGGGAATCTTATTGGAACCTTTGATAGCCAGGAATCATTTGATGCATTTGCAATCGGCGCCGGGTGGGATTTTTATGTGAATCTTAACCTGGGGATTACCTATAAAATTATTACCCCTAGATTAAGCCCGGTTCTTGTTGGCGCCGAGCGATCGGAATCGGAAGTAAAAGAAAATGCTTTCGATTTTGGAGGGCTGTTAATCGTTCCGGTTTTAAGATTTTTTAATACAATAGATTCGGAGAGGATGACACCAACGCCCAAATTATTCGGCTTTTTGAATGCATCTATCGGGTATGCCAAAACCAATATCGGCGGCAAAGTAACTTTTGTTGATATCGATCAGCAAGACCCGCTGCCCCGGCAAGCGCAGTTGGGATATAGTTTATCCACCGGCTTCGATATTCGCTACAAATTCATCCGCATCAATGCGATAACGATAGATTGGTCGGTCGATGCTGTTGATTTGCTGGTGAATCGCGATGGCAGCTACCGGGGCGGGCTTACCGGTGATATCGATATTGGGAACAATTTAATCCTGGCTAAAGGCTGTCTCTTATACACATCTGACGCTGCCGACGAGCTTCTTGGTGT
>CAXHHS010000827.1:0-3620 GCA_964015645.1 uncultured bacterium | reverse complement strand
AGTCTCGTGTGCTCGGAGATGTGTATAAGAGACAGTTGCTAACCCCAATATATTGATAAAGGAATATCCTTTGTGCTTTGCCAAATTTCGCATTGCAATTTTGAAGTAATTTTTTAGCATATTTAGCCCCCAATAAATAGTTTGGTTAATGAATGCCGGTATCGAGCAAATGATCTGTTGCCAATACCAGGCGTTTGCTTGTATTGCACCATACGTAGCGGCATAATTTGTATAAGCTTCATCAAAATCGCCGATGATTGTAGTTTCGAATTGATCAGCGACAACTCGCTGTAACAGCCACTTGCCAACTTTAGGCGGTTTATGATGATTGGGTTTTGCGTTCATATCCTGGGTTATTAAGAAGTAAAAGAAACATCCGGCAAGTCATTCCACATGGCTGCATTCACTTTTTTCACATCATTTAGGGCTTGCATTCCATCCGGGGTGAGTTCGTAAAACCGCTTGCTCATGCCGCCGCGCTGCGGGGTAGGATCGCCTTGCTTGGTCGTCAAATATCCTTTTCTTACCAGGCGGTCTAAGGGAACGTAAATTCCGCCAATCGAAAAATTTAGCTCGGCAACATCTTTAAGATGTTTGCGAATGGTAATTCCGTAAGCATTGCCATGAAGTTTCCACACTGCTAATAAAATTAACTCTTCGGTACGGCTTAAAATTTCCACGCCAACTCCTTATTCCTTGAGTTTCTTTAACATATCTGTTGCATTTTGATTGCTCGGATCAAACTCCAAAGATTTTTTGTAAGATTTCTCTGCCATCGCCTTATTGCCTGCTTTCATGTAAGCTTCAGCGAAACTGTCCCAAGCATTTGCAGATTCCGGAAACTTGTCAACGTTTAATTGAAAAACGCGGATAGCGCCTTCGGCATCGTTATTTCTCAGCACTTCATATCCTAACGTGTTAAATGTTCTTTCTATTTCAAAATTGTAAGCGCCTTTGCCATAGAAATTTTCTTTTAGTTCCGTGTAATGTGCAAGGGCTGCTTCAAGCCCTTTTGCCCGGTATGTTTCGCCTAACTCTTCTCCTAACATCATCGGCCTTGGTCGCCCGCGGTGGCATGTATGGCACCACATGTTGACTCGTTTGTCGCCACTTGGTTCAATTTTATCCAGGTGATCATTAACGCTGCCCAGCAATCTCAGCATTTCGCGCGCGCGATTTTTATTGGGATTCTCATCTGAGGTGAAATCGTAAGTGTTTAACGGTTTACCTTCCTCTCCCACATGGCAATGCGAACAGCGAACGCCGAGCGCTCGCGAAAACCCGGTCATAACCGGCCTTAAACGAGAACCTGGCCAGTCTTTCGGCAAAATTTGAAGATTTTCAGGTTTTTCCGGCCACGGCCATTCATCCTGCGCTTGAGTAGAAAAACCAAGAATGAATATCAGTGAAGGAATGCCACAGAAGATTACAAAAATCCGTCGAATCATAAAAGCCTCCTTTGGTAGGTATTGAGTGAGCTATACTAGCCAGAATTTAGTAGACAAGCATTCATTATCGCGAGAATATAAAAAAGGTTGCATTTATTCTAAGTTTTAGAATAAATAATGTACGGAAGAAAAATTTTCTATGGAATAAAAGTTACGGAAAAAGTGTCAAACTTCTTTTGCATTACTTGTGGAATATTTTTTAAAGAAGTAGCTGAAAAGAGAAAGAATCTTTATTAACCTCCCGGAGGTTTTAAATTAGGCTTAAAACCAAACAAAACCAAAATTCTACAAAAAGTAATAAATACGTTGTATAGAAACCTCCGGGAGGTTGATGCGACACAGAATACGAAGGAGAAAGAGAGAAGGGTTTTGGGCAAATGTCATGAGGATGAGATTCATGTTCATTTAACCAGCAGAGGAACAACGATGAAGTACAACCAAAGTGCCTTACTCTTAATTTTTGTGATGTTCGGAATGTCTGCTTGTTCAGATAGCGGAGCCAATTTCGAAGAAGCCCAGCCGGCCGAGGCAACATTTGCATCCATCCAAGTTAATGTCTTAAACCGATCCTGCGCTATTAGCGGCTGCCATAACGGCACTGAAAGCCCGAATTTAAATGAAGGCGTCGCTTATAATAATATCGTTAATCGAGCGAGCGGTCAGCGCAACTTTAATCTCATCGAACCGGGAAATCCTAACAGCAGCTACTTGTATTTGAAACTTGTTGGCGGCAATATTTCCGGTGGCATAATGCCGAGAGGCCAAAGCCGGCTTTCCGCCGCAGTCACGGATTCTATTCGAGCTTGGATAGAAAACGGCGCCCTGAATAATTAGGAATAGTAGGCGAAGTAGGCAGTAGGCAAATTCGAAAATTGTCTATTGCCTACTTTGCCTACTTTGCCTACTGCCTACTTTTATATAAGTGTTTCCGAATTCTTCTCATCTGACCTACATTCCACGATTTCATTTGCAAGTAAATTCTCCGCCACTATATTTCGTCTAACTCTGGAACAAATTAAAGCAAAGCGGTGTGTAAACTCCATCAATAGACCGCAACAAAACGGAGGTATATAATGGTTCAAAAAAGTGCTTTGGTGAGTTGGGTACTCTTTTTAATAATGATCGTATTTTCTTTACCCGCCTTTTCCCAGTTTTCTTCCAACACATATTTCGGAAAAAATAAAGTTCAGTATAAAAGTTTCGATTGGCATTTTATCGATACGGAACATTTTACGATTCACTTTTACCCGGAAGAAGAACAGGCAGCAATGGACGTTGCCCACATGGCGGAAAAAGCCTATAAATACTTAAGCGAAACGCTAGATTATGAATTGGGTGGAATCGTGCCGTTGTTTCTATACGCTTCGGTGAATGATTTTCAACAAACCAATATTATTCATGGCCTGGTAGGGCAGGGAACCCGGGGAGTTACGGAAGGCATTCGCAATCGTATGGCGTTGCCGCTAACCGGTTCTTATCGCGAACTAAACCACGTATTAATTCACGAAATGGTTCATGCCTTTCAGTTCGATATTATTAAAAGCCGAAAAAGCCTCTTTTTCAGTGGCGGCATCAACGTCCCGTTGTGGTTTGTAGAAGGCATGGCAGAATACCTTTCCGTCGAAATGGATAATATTACCCTGATGTGGGTACGCGACGCCTTTATCCATGACAAAATGCCTTCAATACAGCAACTCAATGGCGCTTATGATATTCGCGTTTATCGCCTGGGAGAATCCATTTGGCATTACATCGGCGAAAATCATGGCAAAGAAAAAGTCGGCGAACTGTTCAAAGCTGCCATCAAAATGGGCGATCTTAAAAAAGCCAGCGAAAAAGTGCTGGATATGGATTTGGATGAGTTGACTCGCGCCTGGCATCAATACGCCGGGGAATATACATTTGCCATTAGCGACTCGCTAAGCGGCAACCGGGAGTTTCCCCAGGAGCCGGAACACATCGCCGAATTACTGACAAAACCGGGCGCTCCGTTTTCCCAGATGAACATTATTCCTTCCGCCAGCCCGGATGGCGAAAATATTATTTACCTGACAAACAAAAGTCTCAAAAGCGAATTCGTAATGGTGACTGATAACGGCGCAGGAAAATCGAAAACGACTACCATTGTCCTGTCTCTTATACACCTCTCCGAGCCCACGAGACTCCATGGCA
>CAXHHS010000826.1:0-3621 GCA_964015645.1 uncultured bacterium | reverse complement strand
CCCACAAGGCGTCTGCTTTGGTGCCGCCCCTGTCATCAACGGCGGTAGTGGTTTTTTCCCAGCTTTGGGTGGCGGGTTGGAAACGGTAAATTTTATACTCCCGGTCGTCGGGATCCCAAAGATTGCCCCACCAAAATCCGTCGTGCCACCACAGTTTGCTTTGCGGTTTTTCGCCGGTAACTTTCGAGGTTACCTGGTTTCCGTATTGATAATCCCGAAAACCGGCCAGCACCGGCTCCGATTGCCCTAATGTTCCTGTTGAGCAAAAAAGCAGAAACATACTGCAAAGTAGAGCGGCTACTGATAATTTTTTAAAAACAACATCCCTTTTGAAGCATTCTAACATTTTTAACCTTTCGACATCCTTGATCGTTTCACTAAAGTTGATTAATATTTTGGAGTAGTACATGATACAGCGATTATTTAACGAATTTAAACGATACCAGGGTGATAATTTGCACAGCATAAGGAGTTTTTATGAAAACAAAACGTCTCGGAAACAGCGATCTGAAAATTACCCGAATTGGCCTGGGAACCTGGGCAATCGGCGGTGGCGGCTGGAAGTTCGGATGGGGAGCGCAGGATGATGCAGACTCTATCAAAACAATTCACGAAGCGATTGATGCTGGCATCAACTGGATTGACACTGCGGCAGTTTATGGGTTTGGGCATTCGGAAGAGGTTGTTGGCAAAGCGATTGAAGGAATGAGCGAGCGGCCGATTATCGCTACAAAATGCGCCCGAAAATGGGATGAAAACGGCGATATTTTAAAAGTGCTGAAAAAAGATAGCATCAAAAAAGAATGTGAGGCCAGCTTGCAGCGGCTTGGCCTGGATGTGATCGATTTATACCAAATTCATTGGCCGGAACCGGATGAAAATATCGAAGAAGGATGGGAAGCGGTTGCGGAACTCATTAAAGAAGGCAAAGTGCGTTGGGGCGGCGTTTCGAATTTCAGCGCGGAGCAAATGGAACGGGTGCGCCCGATTCATCCTATCTCATCCTTGCAGCCACCGTATAGCATGATTGTTCCCAATATTGAACAGTCACAACTGCCTTACTGTGCTGAGCATAATATTGGTGTTATCGCTTATAGCCCAATGTATAAAGGATTGTTAACCGGCAAATTAACCCGGCAACGATTGGCAGAGCTACCGGAAAACGATCATCGCTGCCGCGATCCTCATTTAAGAGAGCCGGAACTTACCATAAACCTGGAATTAGTTGGCGCACTGCAAACAATCGCTGACCGCGAAAATGTATCAATAATGCAACTGTCAATCGGGTGGGTCTTAAGACGCCCGGAAGTAACCGCAGCCATCGCCGGTGCGCGGCGGCCAGGACAAATCGCAGAAATTGCTGCCGCGGGAGAATGGGAAATGCCGGAAGCAGTAAGCGAGGAGATTGACAGGCTTCTGAAAAAACGGGCGGAAGCGCTTCTAAAAGTTAATTGATCAAATAAAATTTTTCCTGGCGCGGTCGAAAAAACACCCAGCCTTCATCGGTCAAATAGGCATCATCTTCCATCATAATAAATACTTCCTGACCATCCCATTCGGGAATTGCTGTTTTAGTATTTAGTTCGATCGCAATATATGAACCCTTTCGCAACTTTTTAGATTGCCTTTGGGTATCGCCACGCCGGGCGGAACGGAAATCAATACTGGCGCCTAATCCATGTCCCTGGGGGCCAAGCGGATGGGAGTAAATTTGCGCTTGAATGTTGCGTTCTTTCATCTCTTGCATTGTATTTGTATAAACTTCTGCTACCGTAATTCCGGGACGAGAGTGGCGTTTCATTAATGCATCTTGCAGGATATTCGTATTTTCCATCGCTTGTTTTAAACCGGCAGGCGCATCGGTTTCACCCTCAAGAAGAACGTAGGCCATCTTTTGCCAATCCGTATCAAAACCCATGTAGGTAATACCGAAATCAACATGGAGCAAATCGCCGCGTTGAATGATCCAATCTTCTTTGGCAACTGCTAAAAATCCCCTCGATGTCGGCTTTGGCATTCCCCGGCGCTGCAACCGGAAATCCGGCTGGAACCAGGTATCGACGCTATGCTCCCACATTGCATCATACAGCCAGCGTCGCAAATCACCGATGGTCGTTTTTCCAGGTGTGATAACTTTACTGGAAAATACTTGTTTTACCAGCCATTCGGTTAAGTGCACCGCTGTTTTGTAATGCTCAAATTCTTCCGGTATCCGTGTGTCTAAATACTCCTCTAATAATGCACTTGCGCTTACGAATTTTTCAGAAGCTTCCGGCCCCAATACTTCACTGAGAAATAGATAGCTATCATGGGTCAGGCTTCTGGTAACACCGCGTTGTCCGCCGGTATTTAACGCGATTTGTTGAGGTTGGTATTTTTTATATAATTCCGGTAAAATCGCCTTAGCGGGCTGCGGTTCTTCCGGGGACTCAAAAAATCGCCGGAGGTTGTCTTCCGCATACCCTGTGATGGCATGTTTTTTTAGGATGCTGCTATCAGAAACTGCAAAAACAAAAATATCCCGGCGACCGGTATAGGGACGGGGTGGGGCAATATATTGTGTTAGCGGATCATCATGGAATTCTTCATTTACAACAATCCACATATCGATATTATGCTTTTGCATTATTTTCAGCAGTATATCGTGGCGTTTGTGGAGCCAGCTTTCACGAACTTCGATCTGTTTTGATAAGGGAAGTAGTTGCGGTTTTTCATCCGCAAAAAAATAGGGGGAGTTTAACAAGCAAATACATATAAATAGCCCCCATCGAAACTCTAAAACCGGATTTCTCTGCCACCTAAAAAACATAATCTATCTCCTTCATGTATATGCGGTTAAATAACCGAAGATCCGCCCCCGGTATTCACAACCGATGTTCTTGCTTTCACCTCAATATATTTCATCAGGGCGTCTATTTCGCTCTCCGCTTCAATGAAGCTGCGGGTATTGCCGCTTTTTACGCCAAATCGCTGCCTGTCGTGATCGACGAATATCTCGATCTTATTGATACCAGTTTCATTGTACATTCTTAATCGAAAATTGATGTTGGTTTCTTCCTGATTTGAAGAAGGTACCCATTCTTTAAGTGTTTCCGCAAGGTTTTGCATGGCCTGCCAAAAAGTTTCTCCCTGGGCATATTTAGAAAGGTTTTCCGTTAGCGCAATGTTAGTATGCCCATTCAAAATACTCCAGAATACAAATTTCTTCACTTCAACTCTCCTTTATTTCCAGCGTTCACAAAATTCAAATCAATGATTTAAAAATAAGTCTCTCCCAATTAATATAGTATAAAAAGTTAAAATTGGGGGGGATATAAAAGCCGTATTTAAATTGCATTTTTATGAATACCTTAAAATGTCACATACCCAACTTCTTAACTTTGCTATAATTGTGCCGATTGTGGGACAGCGGTAGAATCACCGGAAAAGTGGAGGTTAAGGGTTTGACATTGAAACAGTTCGCAAATTTAAATTTCAGCAGCCCCTCATCCCCTTATAAATATTTAAGTTAGATAACATTCGTCAAAAATAACCCTTAATAGCAAGGATAAATCTACGTGAGAAATATGAATATATCCGATGAAACCAAAACAACTTATACCAACGGTAATGGCCACACAA
>CAXHHS010000825.1:0-3625 GCA_964015645.1 uncultured bacterium | reverse complement strand
CGTTTACCACAAGCAATCCTGACAGCAAACGTATCTTTTGCCATTAACGGCAGGATTATATCCACCCGCCACAAACTCACATCTGAGTTAGTAGATTACCAGTATATTTTCGCAAATTTTGAAAAGTGAAAGCCTAACCAAGGAGTATGATGATGCAAACTTATTTGTATACAATTGTTAAATCGTTTTCAAAAAAGTGGTTTTCGTTTATCGCAAGTGCGTTTGTTGTATTGTTTGCCTTTACACCGGCACTTACAGCGCAAGAGGTTAAAACAATCTTACCGGGGGACAAAGAAATAAACGCACCATTACTTCGTCCGTTTCAAGCGAAGTACGTTCGGAAAAACCCCTGGTATATGTTCTGGGATCGCGTTAACGGCTACACAACCGTGGAGCTAAAAGTTGCCGAGCACCGCGGCATTCCCTGCTACGTTTTAACATACAAAATGGAAACGGATGATGGCGGAACTATTTTTGATGAAATGCGGCTCAGCAAAACAACCTTAGAAGCGATTGGACGGCAAATGAACAACTTGTATGACGGTTACGACTATGATATTGCCATTAACGAGAATGAGTTAAACGGCACGCTTACGCCGCTTAAAGGCACATCGCAAAAGAAGGCTACGCTAACAATTAGCGGTAATTTTCCACACTCGGCATTTGAACCGTCACTTGTTGATTACATTATTGCGACGATGCCATTGCATGAAAATTTTACCGCTAAACTCCCCTTCATCGAATTGGCAAAAAAATCGACCATCCAATGGGTACAGTTTACCGTAATGGGAAAAGAGCGTGTGAAAGCCGGCGATCAAAAGACGTATGATACATGGGTTGTGCAAACGAAGTATTTGACCGGAAATCGGCAAGGCGAGGAACGAAAATTCTGGCTCAGTTCCACAGCGCCTTACAAAATTAAAGCGGAAACCAGTGTTGATTGGGAATTGCTGGAGGTAAAATTAAGTGACTAAAAAACCTTCCGGGTTTCCAAAACCCGGAAGGTTTAAATGTGTTCAACAATTTATTCGGTGATTACAAACCGGATTTATCGACCGGCTCCAATCTTTCGATCAGGATAATCTTATCTTTCGATATTAATTTTTCTCTATCGAGATAGCGAATCAGTGTTCGATGATTGGGATGCTTTAGCTGAACAACATAGCTGGTGTTCGGATCAACCCAAATGCTCAATGGTGTTTGACCGACCATTTGATCGTCCAAAATCACATCACAATTATCCGGTTCGGTATTGATCTGCAATTTAACTTTTGCAGAGGCCCTGGCCGGAGAAGCCGGTGTTCTTTCGATATCCCTCGCCGGCGTATGTGTCACTGCCGGTTCCGAGATAACTTCGGGTTTCGTTTCAACCGTTCGTGGGGATTGCGTAATTGCCGGTTTATAGGTTTTCACCGGGGCGGTTTTTTGGGTAAAAGGTTGCCCGCCACCGGAAATTGATTCGCGACGAACCGTAAACATGAGCTTTTTGTCAAGCAAAACGCCGCGATCTTTTTCGAGGTTCAGTTCCAAAAGCGTTCGTTCGCCCGGTTCAATTCGAACCATATCTTTGGTTTTGGCAGCGGTTTTTTCATCTTTCCAACCACCATTCCAAAAATAGTTTCCTTTTACATCGTAATAACCGGGTTGCAGCGTGAGGCGGTAAACATAATTGCGGGTGCCATTGTGGACTTTGTTAACGGGGCGAATCTTTTTGCCGTTAACAAACAACTCAAAGCGGTTTTTGTTGCTATGGGAAAAATCAGCAACATTCCGTACTTTGACGACAAAGTTATCCGGCATGGATGCCGGGTCAATGTCGATTTCTTTCTTCGGTTTTAGGGTGGCGGAAGCATCGCTTCCTTTAAGCCCTTGACTGGAAGAACAACTAATGAATAAAAGAGCAGTTAATAAACCAGCGATGACATATCTGATCATAACCTCATACCTCCATTTAGATTTAGGTTAAATGATTGATTATTTTGAACACCACCACCCTAAACAATCAAACATCCATATCAGGAGGTTAAAACTTTTAACTGCGCTAATCGAAAAAGGATTCCTGAAACTGTATTTATTTCGCCACAAAGTTTTAACGTTTTAAAATTCTTCAAATAGAAGCATTTTGTGACAAGTGAAAGGTAATTAAAAAATGATGGAAAAACAATGAGTAAGATGACAAAAGTTTTGGGAGGATACCCAGGTTCTACTCAAGATTAGCTCTTGTGTGGAGTTTATCTACTCCATATATTAAATTTTAACAGGTAAGTTAATTTAAAGGGAAATATAATGGATTACAAAAATGCTAATAAGCTTCGAGGCCGGTTGTTGGCCTTCTTAAAAGGCAACTAAAATCAATCTTTTTACCCGGAGAATCTTCTATTCAAGAAGAATCGATAAAACCCAAAAACCTCTCAAAGATAAACCCATGACAACCGCATATTCGGGAACGTCGTCAAAATCATTGGGAGGGAATCATATTAACACATGGAATCATGATCCTAACGGCACTTGTTCTTGTGGAAAACGAGTTACAGGATATGATGGATATTGTGATGATTGTGCTATGGAAAATGGTACCTTTGCCTACGGTTAACAAAAATAACGACTTCATTTTTCTTAATAAACCTCAATGCAATGTAGATATTGTTCTTTAAACAATCTCGAGGGAAAGTCAACTGTCAAAAAAGGAATGTATTTGGTAGAATACTTTATTGATGGTGAGCATAAACGTAAAAGTTTCAGTTTTCATCCTCGTAAAAATGGTCAAAGTAAAGCCGAGGCGGAGATCGAGGCCAAAAAGTTTGCCGGGAATTTTTAC
Organism: uncultured bacterium; assembly: GCA_964015645.1. GTDB lineage: Bacteria > Calditrichota > Calditrichia > RBG-13-44-9 > J075 > CAXHHS01. Next base: position 807 of record CAXHHS010000825.1, on the reverse strand, counting down.
AAAGATAGTTTATACGAAGGTGTTTGAATGAAGAGAACAATCATTACAGGCATTGGCCAAACGCCGGTACGGGAACATTGGGACGCCAGTATGCGAGAACTTGCGGCGGAAGCGGTTTTGGAAGCCCTGGCAGATGCCAATGTGCAGCAAGCGGATGCCCTATACGTCGGTAATATGTTAAGTGGAACGCTAGCCAACCAGGAACATCTCGGCGCTTTGATCGCAGAAAATGCCGGTCTGGAAGGCATTGAAGCGGTAAAAGTAGAAGCTGCTTGCGGCTCGGCTGCTGCCGCCTTTCGGCAAGCAATGCTAGCTGTGGCCTCCGGGCATGTGACGACTGCCATTGCCGTTGGTGTGGAAAAGCTGACCGAGATGAGTGGCCGTTCCACCACCCAGGGTTTGGCAGCCGCGGCAGACGCCGATTACGAAACCGCAATGGGCCTCAGCTTCGTCGCCATCAACGCATTGCTGATGCGCCGTTACATGTACGAATACAAGTATGAAAAAAAAGATTTCGCACAGTTTGCCATCAATGCCCATCAAAATGCTTCTTTTAATTCCAATGCCATGTTCCGTAACCCGATTACCGTTGAACAATACGATACCGCCAAAATGATTTCCGACCCTATCAATTTGCTGGACTCCAGCCCGATCGGCGATGGTGCAGCGGCGGTGATTGTAACAGCAGCGGATCAATCACCGCCTTCACAAAAATCAGCGATTTCAATTGCAGCCTGCGAGATTGGAACAGATACGCTTGCCCCTGTCTCTTATACACATCTGACGCTGCCGACGAGCTTCTTGGTG
>CAXHHS010000824.1:0-3626 GCA_964015645.1 uncultured bacterium | reverse complement strand
CACCAAGAAGCTCGTCGGCAGCGTCAGATGTGTATAAGAGACAGGCTTCAGAGCACTTATGTCGCAAGGAGGCAGGGGAAAAGCTGCCAATTGCCAAAACCAGGTTTTTTCCGCCGGTGATATTGGCGGTAGGCCGGTAACTTCCGTAATTCGCTTGCGAAAATATAAAACCAGCTCATGGCAGTGTTGCTGAACTTCCGGCCAATTATTTTCATTAAAAAATTTGATGCCCGCCGGCACCGAAAGATAAGCAGCAATATCTCGCGTACCGAGGCATTCGTTATCGCGAATAAATTGCGGCACATTTTCTCCGAAGGACATATTATCCCAACTCACCACCAGTGGTTTTAGCAAATTTTGCACTTCCGGGCGAGCATAAAGAAACGCTGAACCTTTGGGCGTCATCAGCCATTTGTGGCAGTTGCCGGTGTAAAAATCCGCGCCGAGTTTATCAAGGTTTAAGGGAAGTTGCCCCGGCACATGGGCGCCATCGATAACGGTGATAATTCCATTCTCCCGCGCCCGGCGAATCAGCTCCTCAATGGGAAAGATCAAGGCGGTCGGAGAAGTGATGTGACTGATAAATAATACCCGGGTACGCGCTGTAACACCGCTCCAAACGGTTTCGATTACTTGTTCTTCTGATTCTACTGGTAATGAAACTTTCTGCTTTTTATAAACTGCACCGGTTCTTTGGCAAATAATCTCCCAGGTGCGGTTCGTTGCGCCGTATTCGTGGTCTGTCGTTAAAATCTCATCTCCGGGATTTAGTTGGAGAGAATGCGCAACCGTATTTACGCCTGTCGTTGCGTTTGGCACATAGACAATGTTGTTTGCAGTGGTGCCGATAAATTCCGACAGTGCCGTTCGTGCGTTGTACAACAATTTTCCATAACGCCGGCCTAAAAATTCCACAGGCTGTTGCTCAAGCTCTCGCTGCCATTTCTGATATACTTCGAACACCGGCTTGGGGCAGGCGCCGAATGAGCCGTGGTTTAGGAAAACAATATTGGGTCGAATTTGAAACAGTTCTTTTAAACGGTTCACAGTTACCTCTTTGTAAGTAGTTGTGAACAAAATTTACAGCACGCCTTAATATCCTCAAAGAGCAAATTTATTCAAAAACATTCTTTCCTCACCGAAAACCAGCAATTACAGGTGTTATCGTATTTTGGCAAGTCTTTTGCTAAACACCCCCGAAAATAAAATTAGCGGAGGTGACCATCATGGTCTTTGAAAATGGAGTTGGGAATTTCATCCCCGGTTTTTGGAAAAAGCCATTTAATTTATTCATCATTTCAGGATTTATTTTAGTTTTGGACGGGTGCATTCCCGATATTGGGACAATCGATTAGCCCCAAAATGGAGCTAAAGGCGCCCGGTATTGCCGATCAGGATGATATGTGCATTTGGATTCATCCGGCCCCGGCGCAAAGCACGCTAATTACGGCAGACAAGGATGCGAACAAACTGTTTGTCTACGATTTGAACGGCAATACCATCCAGGAAGTGGCGGTAAATGGCCGGCCCGGGAATATCGATATTCGCTACAATTTTCCGTTGGCAGGCGAAACGGTGGATATTGTCGCATTCAACGACCGCGATCAAACGGAAATCGATATTTACAAGGTAAATCCTTCCAACCGTCAATTAGAATTCGTTAACAGTTTTGATGCCGGTAATTGGCCGAATGAGATTTACGGCTTTTGTCTTTATCAAAGCCCCAATAGCGGAAAGTTTTACGCTATCGCCTCCGGCAAAAGCAGCCAAATGCGCCAGTGGGAGTTGAAGGAGAATGGTGACGGCACTATCAGTGGAAAGAAAATGCGTACCTGGTCTAACGGCGGCGATAAAACCGAGGGCCTGGTCGCGGATGACGAAACCGGCATTCTCTTCTCCGCTAATGAGGCAGAGGGAATCTACAGCTACGATGCCGATCCAATCGAACAAAATCCCTTACAAAGGTTCATTGCCGAAGCCGGTAAAAACGGCCTCACCGCCGATGTGGAAGGTATCGCGATTTACTACATGGCAAACGGAGAAGGCTATCTAATTGCCTCCAGCCAGGGCAGCGATAATTTCAAGGTTTTCGATCGCAAGCCGCCGCATCAATTTATCACCTCTTTTTCTGTAAATGGAGTAGGTGGAACCGATGGAATAGATGTCAGCAACATCAGCCTCGGTGAAAATTTCCCTAAAGGCATTTTTCTCTGTCACAATGATAATAACAGTGTTAAAGAAGTTCAAGTTTGCGATTTCGGTGACATTGGCCTAACGATTGATACGGAATATTGGAACCCACGCAACGGCGGCGTTAGCGCATTAGGCGATTATGAAAGCAGCTTGCCATTAGGATTTACATTGGAGCAGAATTTCCCCAACCCATTTAACCCTTCAACAGCCATTCGCTACACACTTTCCGATTCGGATAATATTCAACTATCGATTTACGACATCACGGGTAGAAGAATTACAACCCTGGCACAGGGATTTCAGACCGCCGGTGATTATACTACACATTGGCAAGCAATTGATCGCAATGGTCGCCCGCTGCCCAGCGGAATTTACTTTGCTCGACTGGGAAATGGCATTTTTACACAAACCATCAAAATGGCCCTAACCGAGTAACGCGCGTAACGCAAGTTTCCAACTTGCGACTATATTACGCAAATATTTAACTTGCAGCCACAATCTTCAAGAGAACTGAAAACAAAACGCCCTATACCGGAGAACGAATATGCCAAAATCACTGATAGCCCCAACGCTCATAATTCTTACACTGTTAAACATAACCCTCCTCGCCCAAATCGGCATTTGGATTTCCCCACAAGAAATTGCGGAACTACCCACCAGTGGCCCGGAATGGAATAATGTATTAAGCGAAGCCAATAAATCGGCAAACAACCCTGACCTTTCCGACCAGGATGATCGCACCAATGTCACCGTGATGGCAAAAGCCCTGGTATATGCTCGCACTGGCGAATCCCGCTATCGCGATGACGTTATCAACGCTTGTATGGCAGCCATCGAAACCGAAAATGGCGGTCGCACCCTGGCATTGGGCCGGGAGTTAATCGCTTACGTTATTGCTGCCGATTTGGTCGTGTTACCACCGGAGAAGGACGCTACTTTTCGCCAATGGCTGGCAGAAGTCCGGAGTGAAACATTAGACGGTAAAACGCTAATCTCCACCCACGAAGACCGCCCGAACAACTGGGGAACCCACGCCGGTGGCAGCCGGGTTGCCATAGCGGTATATTTGGGAGATACTGCTGAAATTGAGCGCTGCGCTCAGGTCTTCCGGGGATGGCTGGGAGATAGAGACGCTTACGACGGTTTTTCCTTTGGCGATCTTTCCTGGCAAGCGGATTCGGATAACCCGGTTGGAATTAATCCACCGGGTACTACTAAAAATGGAGAAAACATCGACGGCGTTTTACCGGATGACCAGCGTCGCGGCGGCAGTTTTCGCTGGCCGCCGCCCAAAGAAAATTACGTATACGAAGCCTTGCAAGGCGCGCTGGCGCAGGCTGTTATTTTATCCCGCCAGGGATATGATGTTTGGAATTGGGAAAGCCAGGCGCTCCGCCGCGCATTTGTTTGGCTGCACGAAAAAGCTGATTTTT
>CAXHHS010000823.1:0-3629 GCA_964015645.1 uncultured bacterium | reverse complement strand
ACGGAAAAGCAGCGGAATACCCGATAAATGAGCCGAATGTCATGGTATAAATAATGGTCATTGCCCAGGTGTGTTTGTTATCGAAAATTTTATATTGTCTTTTAAGGTTTTCCTTCAGCGCTCCCGGGGAAAGTGATTTCATGAGGAGCACTGTCAGGGCAATGATGATGGGTAGAATGATCCACTTATTTTTTAAAATGTTATCCGCAAACCAATTTCCGCCTGCAAAACCGGCAGGAGCCGGTAGGATAAAATACAACCCGGCTGCAGCAGTGGCAAAGCCGATTAATAATAACCAGGATATTTTGGCAAATGCAGTTAACGGGTTTCCTGGGTTGGGCGTAATAGATTCAGTTACCAAATTGTTCATCTTAAACCAGCCCAGGAAGGCCAGCGGGATCAAAAAGAGCAGCCAGACAAAACCGGCATTTGCGATCCAGGCGTCTGTTCCGGCGGGAATTTTTCCAATCAGCGTTCCGCTGGTATTTTCCAGCGTCATCGGGTCTCCGCTGAGTCCTCCAAATAATGCAAACGTCATAACCAGGGGCACTAAAATCTGCATCGTAGTGACACCAAAATTCCCCAAACCGGCATTTAAACCAAGAGAAGCTCCCTGGACTTTTTTGGGAAAGAAGAAGCTGATATTGCTCATCGATGAAGCAAAATTTCCGCCGCCAAAACCGGAAAGAAAGGCAAATACCTGAAAAACCCAAAGAGGCGTGGTTTTATCTTGAAGAAAAATACCGGTGCCGAGAGCCGGGATCATCAACAGCGCTGTGGTAAAAAAAATTGTATTTCTTCCACCGGCAATACGAATAAAAAAAGTACTGGGAATTCTGAGAGTTGCGCCAGTTAACCCTGCAATAGCTGTAAGGGTGAATAATTCGGTTTGGCTAAATGGAAATCCCAAATTTAACATCTGAACGGAGATAATGCCCCACATAATCCATACGGCAAAACCGCAGAGCAGGCTCGGAATGGATATCCAGAGATTTCGGTTAGCAATTTTTTTGCCGGTGGATTCCCAAAAGCGTTCATCCTCAACATTCCACTCTTTAATATTAATTTGGCTCATAAGGTTTTTGCCTGTTTTTATTGCGCAAAAGTAAGAGTCTTGAACTTTCAGGAGTGTGCTGGCCTGGGCATGTGTTCAATCTCTTTGGCCAGCTTCGGTGATTCTTTTTGCATCATTTTCTGGATAACCCGGTGCATCCAGAATAAACATAATGCAGATAGGAAAAACATAAACATCCAGCAACTGGTCCATAAGCCGGTGCCTTCTAATAAGTATCCAAAGATGATGGGGCAAAAAAAGCCGCCCAGACCACCCAGAACACCAACCATACCACCGACGACACCAACTTCTTCCGGGAAATAATCCGGTATATGTTTATAAACCGCAGCTTTACCGATCCCCCAGATACTGCCGATAAAGATCACCAGCACTGCAAACACCCAAACATTAGCCTGAAAGTAGATATGCGAAACGCCTCGTGCTAACAGTGCTTTTTTCTTAACCTGATCGCCAGCCTCAACTAAAGGCTCTTGCCAGACTTCCTTGGTCGGAAATATTAAAACCCGGCGATCCAGTCTCTCAAAATCTTTTGCGGAATGGGGCTTGGGAATAACGGCATAATCCCTATTGCCCACCTTAATCAATGAATCGGATACAAAGGTGACATTTCCTGCAAATTTGGCCATTACGCCTTTGCCGGGAGAGGTGATCTCCATTTTGGGTATAATCAGCATGAGGCTAACCAATACAGATGAAATCAACACCCAATACATCACTTTTCTGGCGCCCCATTTATCAGACATCCATCCTCCCAGGGCGCGAATCACGCCGGAAGGGAAACTAAATAGAGCGGCAAAAATGCCCGCCGTTACTAAAGGTAGGTAGTAGACATTGACGAAGTACGGCACTAACCATTGCGAAAACGCCACAAAACAACCGAATACCAGGAAGTAGTATAAACCGAATCGCCAGACTCGCATATTCTTTAAGGGGGTAAGCATGCCGGATAAGGTTTTATTGTTTACAGCCGGTTTTTTATTTTCCGTAAATAGTAAAAATATGATGCCCATTAACAGCAACGCACCGGCATAGATTACGGGAAGGGTTCTCCAGCCGTCGATGTTGGCGCCATTATCAGTCAAATTTTTTAATAAAGTTGGCGCAAAGAGTGTTGTAAGCGCAGCGCCGGCATTTCCTGCACCGAATATTCCCAATGCAGTTCCCTGTAACTTTTTGGGATACCAAACGGAGGTAAAAGCAATGCCAATAGCAAAACTGACGCCGGTTAATCCGAACCCAAAGCTGGCCAGGGCAAAACTAGCAAAACTATTCGCATAGGAAAGCAGGAACATGGGAATTGCGCACAGCAGCAACAAAATTCCGTAAACAGGTTTGCCGCCAAATTTATCGGTCAAAATTCCTGCCGGCAGCCGGAAAATAGAGCCGGTGAGCACCGGGATACCCATCAGCCATCCAATTTCAACCGGTCCCCAATCGAAGACCTGGTTCTCTACCAAAAAGGTTACCAGTACTCCATTTAACATCCATACGCCAAAGCAGATGGTGAAAGCTAAGGTGTTGAAAAATAATATCTTGTGGGATTTTGCCGTTGCCTGTTCTTGCATTTTTTAAGTATTCTCCGGTTCTTTCATGCTCCATTGCGTTTCCGGATTCCGCACTTGCTTTCTTGACCAGTTCCAAATGACTCGCTGGTAAGGGCGCCAAAGATAATGCAGCGGTACCACTAAAAGATGTACTAACCTGGAAAATGGGATCAACATAAAGATCAAATATGCCCCGCCGATGTGTAATTTTACCAGCCAGGGCAGGCCGCTTACCGCGCTAATATCCGGCTGAAAGAAAAATATTGAGTATAAATACGGTGTTAGAACAGCCGCGAACCAGGAGGAACCCCAACGCGCAGTTAAGGCAATACTCAACCCGATAACGACTTGCAAGATCAGCAGCACTTCAATGAAAATATCCATTCGAGTGGTAAAATGCTTTAGGCGGGGATTTGTAACTCTTCTAAAAAACAGGGTTATCAACCCGAATAATACGATAATGCCAAATGCAAATGCACTCACTTCCAGAATTAAAAGCCTGAGCGGATGGCTGTTGAAAGCCAAAACGGAGTTGGGGATTAAAAATGCAATTAAGTGCCCAAAAAACAGAAAAAGGATTCCCCAATGAAAGGGAACAACTCCCCAAAACAGTTGCCTTCCTTCCAAAAATTGTGATGAGAGAGAGGAATAGCTAAACTTGGTTGCTCGATAGCGGTAAATCGTCCCTACCAAAAACACGATAAGCGCAGCATAAGGCAAACCGATCAAAAGAAAATTGTCTAAAATGGCCATGATGATTCCTTCTTAAATGCCTAAAGTAAGACAAGTTTGAAGTTAAAAGTGGCTAAAGTGAGCTAAAGTTAAGGAAAAAACTTTAGGCACTTTTAACTTTAGATCACTTGCGAATTTATTTTTCAATCTCCATTTCTTCTCCCACGGATTTCAAAAAGCCGGCACTCTGGCGCGGAGTTTTGATTTCCTTGATCTCAAAATCCGCATCTAAAACCCGGTAAACGGCTTTCAGGGGATATTGATATATCATTCCGTAT
>CAXHHS010000822.1:0-3629 GCA_964015645.1 uncultured bacterium | reverse complement strand
GTCAGGGAAGGCGATATCGAATAACAACGCATCATTTGGTGCACGAATGTTGGTCCAGGTAAACCCGGCATCCGCCGTGAAAAGGAATTGGCGTGCAGTTCCCATTACTGCCCATCCCTCTTGTGCCGTTCGAAAGGCCAATCCTTTGGGAACGCCGAAAATGCTAAGGGTTTGATAATCCCAGGACTTCCCCCCATTCGTTGATCTTGCTCCCCCGGCGCCTAATTTAAAATCACCGCCAACGCCGACGACATTATTGGTATCGAGCACGACGATGCCGGTAATCGGTTCCGGCCCGATGGGAGTTGCCGCCCAGCTTTGCCCGGCGTTTGTGGTTCGCCAAATAACCCCGGCAAGATCAATTCTACCGCCGCTGGCAAACCCGAATTGTGAATTATAGAAACCAACATGCTCAACCGGAAAATGCGATAACAGGCCGCTATCAATTTCAGCCTGTCGCCAAAGCTGCCCGCCATCCCGGGTATGCACCAGCGCATGGGGACTTCCGGCCATCCAACCGGTTAAAGGATCCAGGAAAAAAATGGATTTCATAAAAAAATTTTCTTCCTGGTAAAACTCATTGGTCCACTCCTCGCCACCATTTATGGTGCGGAATATTCGGGTGCCGAAGAGTTCCCCCTGGTATTCCCAGGTTAGCGCCCAACCAAAATTTTCATCTAAAAAAAACAGGTCGACAAAATCATCGGACGTTCTGGCGTTCAGGAATATCCAGTTTTCGCCGCCGTCGATGGTGTGAATGATAACGCCGGAATCACCGGCAGCCCAGCCAGTGTTGCCATCGATAAAATGTACTTTCGACAATTCAACTTTCGTGGGGCTTTCGAGAGTTATCCATTCTCCCTGGGGAAATAAGGCGGGAGTGAAACAAAAACTGAGGATAAAAAAAAGGGGAGTTAGAATTGTTGGTTTCATGATTGGGAGTTGGTTTCTACAACCATGCCCATAGTGAAACCCTTTCAGGGTTTGGTTGTTGATGGTTATTCAAACCCAGGGTTTCCCCGAAATTTCGGGGAAACCCTGGGTTATGCTATGTAACGCCTTTGGCGTTAATTTTTAATGTAAAAATTATTTGAGCAGGACCATTTTCTTCATAGCTGTGTGATTACCGGCGGTAAAGCGGTAGAGGTAAATGCCGCTGGATACCTGGTTTCCGAGGTCGTTTGTGGCATCCCAGGTGACGGTGTGGAAACCGGCTTCTTTATTGGCAGAAAGCAGAGTTCTCACTTTTTGTCCCAGGGAATTGTAGATAACCAGGCTAACTTCACTTTTTTCCGGGAGCGCAAAGCGAATATCCGTTGTGGGGTTAAACGGGTTGGGATAATTCTGCTCCAAAGCGAATTCCGTCGGTAACAGGCCATCCGATTTACTTAGACGAAGCCGATCGACATTTACATTGGCAATTTCAATCGATGCGCCATCCCGCAAGGAATGCGTCGCAACCACTTCGTTGCCAATCATCTCTTCCAGTAAATATTCAGCACTGGCATCCAAAACCAGGTTTTCGGCAGAAATTGTTACCGGAAACGCTTGCGATTGTAATTAGATTAACGCTTCTTCGCCTTCTACCAGGCGAAATCCTCCGGCAAATCGCGCATCGAATTTCATATTCGGCAACAGCGGCGGCAGGCTAAAGCGAGTTTTGCTTACTGTTTCATCCAGGGAGACATTGTAAAATAATCGCTGACCAAAACCGGCAGCATCTTCAATGTGCAGTGCAGGCAACTCACGTAAATCCATTCCGGCTACAATGTTGGGATCGTACGTCTTGCCGAGCTTACCGGCGTTACAATCCATCACAATATCGCCATCTGCGCTGGCGCGAATCCAATAGCCGCATCCCTGGTCGATGGTTGCCGCACTAAAATAGCCGCCATCAAATCCAAAAAAGTCGCTAGAAATGATGCCGCCCTGATCGACAATATCTCCAACTGCAACATTACAGGACGGCCCGCCAATCATATTCCAACCTTCGGTAAGTGAAATCGTTAAATCGTTTAGAACATCACCATTAATCGTAACCGTTGCCTGGGTTGTAAAGTTAAGCCAATAACCGCTACCATGAGCGAGATTAGTTTCCTGGCTATAAGTGCCTCCCCATCCAAACATGGGGTTACTTGCTGCATCCGGGAACAGAACAGTATAATCCGTCTCGGTGGAGTTCAGGCTTAACGCTGCCAGGTTCCAGCCTTCAGCATAGGTTTTAGTGTAAGAACCGCCGCCACCGCCGCCGTGATCAAAAAGGGCAAGATAGGCGGCCATCAAATCGGTTTGATTGTTGGCCATAATTTGGACACTACCACCGCTTTTGTAAATCAGCTCTTCAAACGGTTTGCGATTGGCCTTGAGTTCGGGATAATATACCGCTTTTTTGATGAAGGGTTCGGTATTTGGTGTTCTTTCCACCAGGGATTTATCACGATTAATACCATTTTTCCCGGCGGTAATTCCGGCTCTGCCGATGCCGCGAACCGGATCGAAGCTGGGTGCAGAACCCGGATCTGTCATTCCACCAAATGAAGGCACGACGCCGATAGCACGGCCGCCAAAGCCTTCAAAAAATACCCCGCTGTTATCGACATTAGCATTATTTCCCCAGATTACCGAGGAACCGGCGGGCTGTAATTCATCCATCCAATTATTTTCACCGTTATAAGCGAAATTGAAACCGGCTAATTCGTTTTCGCCATCAACCCCGGAGACATCGGAAGTGCCATCAGGGCCATCGTTCAAGCCAAACCAGGGGCGAACTTGGTGGCCGCCGGCACTTTCCGGGTCGTAGTTAAAGCAATCGCCGCCTTCCACATAAACACAGCCACCATTCTGCAAATATGTTTCTAAGGCCGTCGCTTCGGCGCCATTTGCCGCCAGCACATGATTATTACTGAAAATACCCAGTACCACAAAAATTGCTTTATAGGCACTAAGGTCACTGCCAAATTCGAAGAGATCGTTGGTTAGGAAAGAGCTTTCGCCATTAGCTCCCAAGGCAACTAACAGGCTGTCGCCGCTATCGGCGGAGCCAGAGCTGGCATTAGGGCCGACCCAAACCAAATAATCCGGGGTGGAGCCGACAAAGCAATTTTCGGAATTGCTATTAGCGCTTTCGTTTTCCGGGTTTTCGTTATCCACCGCTGTTACGTGGTAGGTGTATACAAAGCCTTCCGGTGGGGTATCGGTAAACGTTTCGTCTCCCGGGCTAACGCTGGCGATTAGTGAACCATTCCGATAAACATTGATATGGTCTAAATCATCCAGGGCTTCGCCATCCACCTGGGTTGTGGGATCGCTCCAGGTAAGTGTGGCGCTTGTTTCATCCGCTTCGCAGGCAAGATTTGTTGGCGCAGCTGGCACCGGATGCCCGCCAGCGTGTTTGGAAACATTAACGACCAGACTGGTGCTGTCATTTGAAGTCAGTTTCGTAAATAAGGCATATTCATATAATTGGCCGTCTACCAAACCGCCGCCTTTATTTGCGCCAACATCATTAAATGATTCCGTGCCACTGGCAACGGAGGCAATAGGCGAGCCGTCCCGTTCAATTTCAACGGTAAAATCACCGATTGGGCTTCCATCGACTAGTGTCGTTGGGTCGGTCCAGGATAGTAGAA
>CAXHHS010000821.1:0-3634 GCA_964015645.1 uncultured bacterium | reverse complement strand
AAAAGATAAGGCTTTATTTAAATGATAGTTTAAGGATCTGACCATGACTTCAGAACAAAAAATGAAAGCGGAAATAACCTATAAAGTTAGTAAGAAATTAGATTTAGATGAGACCATACAACTTTACCGGGATTCCACACTTGGGCAACGAAGGCCGGTCGATGATCGAAACTGCATGGCGCAAATGATCAAAGATGCGGATCTCATTATAACCGCCTGGCATGGCGATTTGCTGGTTGGCATCTCGCGCACCTTAACCGATTTCTGCTATGTTGCGTATTTGGCGGATTTGGCGGTTCACCAATCTTATCAAAAAAAGGGAATCGGGGTCGAATTAATGCAGCAAACGCGCGCTCAATTAGGACCCAATTGTATGATTGTTTTGTTAGCTGCCCCGGCAGCGACGGCATATTATCCCCGCGTCGGTTTCTCCAACCATCCGCAAGCCTGGATATTGCATTCTGGAGATAAACTTGGGTAGTAGGAAAATTGTAGGATGTAGTAGTTTATATTTGTTTGCGGGGTCGAATAACTTTGCCATGTCAGACCGAGCGGATTCGAGGTCGTGCGGTTATGGTTCGACTCCCCGCTCACCATGACTGTTCGGTAAACCCTATAAGTAGTTGTAAAATAATAGCTTGGCCTTCTCCTTAACCGAAAGTGATATTTATCTAATTTTGCCTAATTACCATACGAGCGGGCTAACTGTTCCAGCATTTCCTGCAAAGTTTCTTCCGAAAACCATTGCCCGCGAACCATTACGCCTGCACGCTGTTTTAGGTTTGCTACACCCTGGAGTGGATTGCCGTCTAACAAAATTAAATCGGCTTGCTTCCCGACTGTAACGCTTCCTGTTTGATCCGATGTTTCCAAAAAATCCGCTGCGTTTACCGTACTGGTTTTAAGCGCTTGAAATGGTGTTAAACCGGCATCCACAAAATTTGCTAATTCTTCGTGAATGCCAAATCCCGGTAATACCCAGAAAAATGCCCCATCCGTGCCCAGTAGCAGCCGCACCCCAGCATCATGGAATATTTTAACGGCCCTCTTGCGATTCGTATCGCTCACACGAGAATCGAAATTGGGTGGTTGCGTTACCGGTTGCTGCAACCAGTTTAACAATGCCGGGGAAACGAATCGTAATTCCGGAACGTTGCTCAACCCCGGCACTTGAGAACGCATTCGAGAATCAACTGTAATAGTTGGGCAATGCCAAATGCCGGCATCGCGGGTATCTTCTGCTAACCGCATTAATGTCGTTTCATTGATCGTTCCGGTTGCCCAGGAACCGGTAGAGGTTGCCAGTCGCGCGTATCCTCGCAGATGTTCGATACAATCTTGCGGCACAGGGGAGGCAACCACCTGGTCAATATTAAAGGCAAAGGGAACGTGCCCAATCACTTTGATATCCTGGGCTTGCGCTTCTTCGGTAATTGCTCGATATTCTGCCAAAGTGAGGCCGTTAAACATTTTAATAAAATCAAACCCGCGGTTCTTTTGGATGATGACAGCCTGCCGCGCTTGCTCCGGGGTATTAAAAAGCACCGAGCCGGAAAACCCGGTAGAACGCCCTTCAAATCCCGGGCTGGCAGAATAAATTCTCGGTCCAATCAGCGTGCCGTTTTCAACCTGGTCGCGCCAGTTCAAATAACGGGTAAATCCCCACATCAGCCGAATGGTCGTAACACCGTTCGCGATATACAGTAAAAGGTCGTTTTTGGATTGATCCGCATTGGTCAGGTGAGCATGCATATCTGCCAAACCAGGCATCAGGTAGCGGCCACTGCCATCAATTTGGGGAATGGTGTCAGGGAAGCTGTAAGTGCCGGCGGGAACAATTTCGGATATGTTGCCATCGCGGATAATGACGGTTTGATTTTCTATAATTCCCTCTACATCCATCGGCACCACATTGGTGTTTATGAACGCAAAGGAAACATTTTCGGGAACCGGCCCTGTTTCCCCGGGCGGTGTATCAACCGGGTTGTCTTTAGAACAATGCGATAGTAAAATACCGGTTGCCGGGAGAATGATTAAGATGAAGAGCGCTAAAAATTGATTTCGATATTTCATATGATTTTTTAGCATATTGGTACAAAGTTTTCGTGGGGACCGGCTTTCAAATTTTCAGGAAGGTTTTCTTTTCTTAGCTTCAAATAGGTGGTTGGATTTAGCCCGCTAAAAGCGAGAAAATCTTTGTTAAAATGCGCCTGATCGTAATAATCGCATTCGTACGCAATTTCCGCCCAATTGATCTGCCGGGCAGGATTGATAGCGTTTAATACTTTCAGAAACTTGAAAACCCGTGCCAATATTTTGGGAGAAACACCAACGGTTTTGTGAAACTGGTTGATCAAGTGTTTTTGGCTATAACCAATCTCGGTACTCAAATCCTTAATAGTTCGAAAGCCATTGGGGTGGATGATGTTATCAACAGCGTATTGAATAATTTCTAAACCATAGAGATCTGCTTTTAGTTTTTCCAACAAGGCATTTTCCAGCAGTTTGAATTTATCGTTGAGTAGTTTGGTTTCGGCGAGTTTTTCGCGCAGCTCTTCCGCCAGACTACCCCAAATCAAATCCATATCCACCACCCGGTTATTCAACTCAGACAGGGGAAATTTGAAAAAGGGATATGCGCCGCCCGGCTTAAAACTAACCCCCAACGCATTTGTATTGCCGTGTGATTCGCTAATGATATATTCCGTTTGTAATCCACAAATCCAGCTATTTTTGTTAAGAGCAAATTTGCCAGGATCGACTTTATCGATGAGTTTATACGGCGAGCCTAAATTGAAGATTAATTCAATCGTGCCGGTGGGGAGAATTTTTTCTCGATTGTAGGGCAACTTACCTTTGATATACCAAAGGCAATTAATGTATTGGGATAATGGAAATTGGGGAGTATGGGCGATAAAGGTTTGGAGCGAATTCATCTTCTCTTTCCTTTATTATAGCGCAGAAAAGCAAAGTAAAGGCGATTTAGTTTGCCACCTATTAACGAAAATAGAATTCTATTGGTTCCATCTGGAAAAATCCAGCAACACTATGTTTTAATCGCCAAAGCAATCGCTCCCATCAACGCCGTATCATAGTTTAATTTGCTGATTCGAACTTCCGGGATGGGCACAATTTTTAAATATTCCGTTAACACTTTTTGGGCAGGCGCAAGTAGTTTATTTCCAGCTCCGATTGAAACCCCGCCGCCAAGGATGATAACATCCGGGGCATAAATCGCTGTTAGATTTCGTAATCCCTGCCCCAAATTATAACCGACTTCTTGCCATTCTTCCTCGCTAAGTTCTTCTGCTGGTTTTTGATAAATTCGGCGAATGCCATTTCCGGAAACCAGCCCTTCCAAACAATCCGGTGCGCCGCATTCGCATTCCACCCGCTCCGGATTTCTGCATTTGAAATTGATCGATTGATGACCAACTTCAGGATGTGCGCCATCTTTGCCGCGATAAATTTCGCCGTTGATCAAAAATCCCCCGCCCATGCCGGTGCTGATGGTGATGTAAAGCAGCCGCGACGCTCTTTCCCCGCCGAAATGATATTCGCCTAACGCTGCAACATTGGTATCGCTGTCTCTTATACACATCTCCGAGCCCACGAGACTCCATTGCAGCTCGTA
>CAXHHS010000820.1:0-3636 GCA_964015645.1 uncultured bacterium | reverse complement strand
GACATGAACGGATTTGCTCCATATATTAATCGAGTTTTCTGGTACAAATTATATTGGGGCTCGTTCGCCATACTGCTGGCTTTTTTCTCGAATTTAATGTGGAGGAGAGGATTGGTTGAAGATTTCAATCATCGATTACGAAAAATTTCTGAAAAATGAGAAGCAGAAACTCCGGGCAGAAGGCAAGTATGCCGGGCTTGGCATCGTTTCTTATGTAGAAGGAACCGGCATCGGCCCTTATGAAGGCGCGCGGATAACGGTGGAAGCAAATGGAAAGGTGTCGCTGGTTACCGGCATCGGCACCCAGGGGCAGGGGCATTTTACCTCCTTTGCCCAGATCGTTGCCGAGCAGTTAGGCGTGGATGTTTCCGATATCCGCGTTGTCACCGGGGATACCAGCGAATTCCACTGGGGATGCGGCACATTTGCCAGCCGCGGCGCTGTTGTCGCCGGAAATGCCTGCCACGCCGCGGCAGAAAAAGTGCGTAAAAAAATTCTAAAAATGGCTGCTGAAAAATTAGAAGTGGCAGAAGACGATCTAATATTGGAAAACGGAACCGTCTTTGTAAAAGGTGTGCCGGATAGCGCCATTCCCCTCGGCCAATTGGCCGTTGAAGCCAATCCGCTGCGCGGCGCAGTAAAACCGGGAACCGAACCGGGCCTGGAAGCCTCGGAATATTTCGGCCCGGAATCCGGCAGTACTGCCAGCGGCGTTCATGCCATGATCGTAGAAGTCGATCCCCAAACGATGATGGTAGAAATTAAACGCTACCTGGTTGTTCACGATTGCGGAAAAGTGATTAACCCGATGATTTTGGAAGGGCAAATCCAGGGCGGCGTGGCGCAGGGCATTGGCAATGCCTTTTACGAGCAGCTTCATTTTAGCGAAAACGGGGAGTTGATGAATGCCTCTTTTATGGATTACCTGCTGCCAACCTCCCTGGATGTGCCGCCGATTGAAACCGATCATATCGAGACGCCATCGCCCTGGAATCCATTGGGTGTAAAAGGAGCAGGAGAAGCCGGGGCCATTCCCACCGGCGCGCTTTTTGCCCAGGCGGTTGAGGATGCGCTCTCGGAGTTTAACCTGGAAATTCTGGAAATTCCGCTTAGCCCGAATCGGTTGTTTGAGCTGATGCAGACGTTAAATATGAAAGAATAACTCTATAAAACAAGGGAGGATTTCTTAACTTGATTTTACGTATTCAACAATTTATTTTAATACGTATATTAAAAGCTTTTAGGATCAAAAACAATGAATACAAAACTCACTTTAAAACTTAACAAAGAGATTATCGAAAAAGCTAAATTATATGCTAAAGAGAAACAAACCAGCCTTTCCGGTTTAGTAGAAAACTATTTTAAACATTTAGCAAAAGAGCAAGAAAATGGAGAATCTGACTTATCACCAATTGTCGAAGAATTATCCGGAATTATCGAGATACCGGAAAAATTTGATCCTGAAGAAGAATACACAAATTATCTTATTGAGAAATACTAGCCATGCATAAACTGTTTATTGACTCGGATGTTGTACTAGATGTGTTTGCTAAACGGCATCCCTTTTATGATCATTCAGCAAGGTTATTAGCACAAATTGAGAAGAATAACGCTTTGGGATTTACCTCTCCGCTTGTATTTGCCAACCTTCATTACATTTTGAGAAAATTAAAATCCAAAGACTACGCTTTAAAAAGTTTACGGAGATTGCGCCTTTTAATTCAAATCTTGACATTAGATGCAAAGAGTGTAGATCAAGCATTAAATTCGGATTTTGAGGATGGAATTCAATATTATGCCGCTAAAAAAGGTGGTATGAATTTTATTATTACTCGGAACAAAAAAGATTTTAAAGAAAGTTCTATCACGGTTTGCACGCCTGAAGAATATCTGGCAATTTTAGAAACCCAGAACAAAGGAAATCATCAGTGAAGGAGATATAGTCTGTGAAACCCGCGCCTTTTAAATACCTCGCACCGGAAACAGTTGAAGACGCATTAAATTTATTATCGCAGCACGGCGATGACGCCAAATTGCTTGCCGGTGGGCAAAGCTTGATTCCGACCATGAATTTCCGCCTGGCAGAACCGGCGGTGATTATCGATTTAAATCGCGTTTCCGAGCTGAATTATATTCGCGAAACCAGGAGGTCTGGCGGCCTCAGTATAGGTGCAATGACTAGACAGCGACAGGTAGAACGCAGCGACCTGGTCGCCCAAAAAGCGCCGCTGCTTTACGAAACCATGCCGTTTATTGCCCATCCGCAAATTCGCAATCGCGGAACGGTTGGCGGCAGCATTGCCCACGCCGATCCGGCGGCGGAATTTCCCGCGGTTTTCACAGCGCTGAATGCCAAATTCCGGTTGCAAAGCCAAAGCGGGAATCGCTGGGTTTCCATCGATGAGTTTTATTTAGGCATGTTTGCCACTGCTCTAACCGCAGATGAAATGTTAGTCGAAATTGAATTACCGGCAAGCCCTAAACGCAGTGGTTTCGCCTTTAAAGAAGTTGCCCGCCGGCATGGCGATTATGCAATCGTAGGTGTAGCTACCGCAGTAACGCTGGATAGAAAAGGCCGCTGCGAAGATGTCAACCTCGTTTTTCTAAGCGTGGGCGACGGCCCGGTAACCGCCAAACAAGCCGCCGTAACCCTAACCGGTGAAACGCCTACCTCACAGCTAATCGAAGCCGCTGCCGAAGCTGCCGCACAACAAGATATCGACCCCGGCGATGATCTCCACGCGACTGCTGCCTATCGCCGGCATTTGGCAAATACGCTCGCAAAACAAACCTTGACGTTGGCGTTTGAGCGCGCACAAAATTCCTAACCCAATGAAGATTTTGCAAACATGCGGTTCTCGATCCTGGGGTGGGTTGGAAATGCAAACGTTAAAAATAGCCCGGGCATTGGCTTGCAGGGAACATAACATCACCTTACTATGTGCTCGTAATACTCCTTTAGAAAAAGAATCTAGACAATTTAATATAAAAACCAAAGCGCTGTTCAAAGACGATTTGCACATTCTCCCCGCTATTCGCCAAATTGGTAATTTGTGCAAAGAAGAAGCCTTTGATGTTGTTCATACTCACCTATCCCACGATTTATGGACGCTTGTACCGGCCATGAAGTTAAAGAAATATAAAACCCCTTTATTTCTAACCAAACGGATGGCCAGCTCGGTAATCAAAAAAGATGTTTTCCATAGTTATCTTTATAAGCGTGTTGATAGGATTTTAACGATCTCGAATTTTATTCGCCAAAACGTGATTAACACTTGCCCGGTTAAACCGGAAACGGTCTTTACATTATTCAACGGGTTGGAAATCGAGAAATATAACCCCGGTAAATATCGAAAAACGGAAGTGAGAGAAGAACTCGGTATCGATCAAGCCGCAAAGGTGATTGGAATTGTAGGACGATTTACGCTCAAGAAGGGACACAAAGAGTTCCTCCATGCTGCCAGGCAAATTCGAGATGAATCGAACATAACCACCCGGTTTTTGATTGTCGGAGGAGCAAGCCACGGCGAGGCGGCTTATGAAAATGAGATTCGCGATTTAATCACCCAATTAAAATTGGATCAGGATATTATCTGTCTCTTATACACATCTCCGAGCCCACGAGACTCCATTGCA
>CAXHHS010000819.1:0-3652 GCA_964015645.1 uncultured bacterium | reverse complement strand
AGTACTGAGGCATCTACAATAATGTTGCTGCCACCGGTGAGCGAAACGCCGGTATCCCAACGCAAAGCGCCCAAAAAGCTGGTTGAATTGGAAGTGTTGCCTTTGATGGCGGTAAGGTCTAATTGCTGAAATACAAGTTCACTTCTATCCAGGCCAAACGCAGACGGCCTGCTTCCGAAAACATTTTCGACTAAAGAGGGAAGATTAAGCGTTAAGGGTTTTTCAGGGTCGAGTTTGCCGTTAAAAATCCAGCCGTCATCGCCATTGTTCTCAATACGGATGATAAAGCCCGTGCTAAATAGCGTCAGTTTCCCCTCAAATTGCAAATCGAGATCGTTAGGAGCGAATTGCAGCGCTAACGCCAGGGAGTTGATGGCAAATGTCGTGTCTGCGAAAAGCGCAACATCAAATGACCAGACATCTTTAATTTCTGCCGAAAATTCAAATGTGTGAAACCGGGGAGTCGCGCTAAAATTAAGCTCGCTGATGGTTAATTGGCTGACGCCGGCGACATCCGGCAAGGTGGTACCGGGGATAAATTTATCTAATAAATCGAACACTTTAATGTCGTTGCCAATTTCACCTTCAATCACCAATTCATCGCCCATTTCCGCGGATAGAAACAGATCGACGCCGCCAATATCCAAAGCGCCGAAAATTCTGGCGGTGGTCTGCCTGCCGGTTAATGAGCGCGCAGTTTCAATTTCCATTTCGACACGGGTTAGTTCCAGAATATTTGGGATAATCTGCCAGTTGGTATCGGCGCCGCCCTGGAAGAAAAAACTACGGCTTTTCGGGTTCACCCGAATTTCCAGCAGCGTAAAAACAAAATCCGGCATAAAGGAGGGAACCGGCAGCGATCCCGGCAGGAAAAAATCAATCAACGCTGTTAGGCTGAGCGTTTTTCCTTCGGCCAGGAAAGCAAACATTTCAAATTCCGGAAACTGGGCGCCAATCTCCAATTGAGTTACGGTGCCGATTTGTATAAGGCCGCCAATCGCAGTGCTTATATTACGATTTTGGCTATCGGTGGGATTATCAACGGTAAAATTGAGCGTAATATCGCTTATTTCTACCGAATCAATAATTTCCCAGGTTCTCTTTGAAATGATCCGTAAGGAAACGGATATTAGCGTTTTTGTCTGCGCATCTAAGGCGATGGTTAAAGCGGAAATTGTAAAAATATTTCCGGGGATGAAATCATCCGGCAGAGAACCCAATACATCAGCGCCATTGAGTACCTGGGAAAATTGTGATAAGCCGGTATCCGAAAGGTTTTCGAGATCGGCTTCCAGGATTAAAATTCCCAGGGAGCGCCGGAACACGGCGGAGAGAGGAATGGTAAGTTGCTGCTGCCCGTCATTAAACTGGAATCCGGCAGAGAATTTAAAAAATGCATCAAAAAAACCGCTGCCCGGATTCGCTTCGTCTTCCACAAATTCCGTAATTAGTTGCAGAGAAAAAGGGAAGCTAACGCTGCCGACTAATACCGGTAGGGAGGTTGAGGCGGACAGGGATAATTCCGGCCCGTTATCCGTTTGCGATATATTGCCGGAGAGTTGCAATGTATCGGTATCGCCAAACGCCCACTTAACGGCTGCCAGGTTTCCTGCTAATTGAAGACCGGATCGAAAATTTAAACCGGGCGCCAGGCTTTTTCCATTGTTCACTATTGTTGTAGAGGAGAAAATAAAAGAGGGGTCAACTAAACTCAGGTCGTCAAAAATAAAGTTGGCGCTGTCTTTCAATAAATCGTTTGGATTTTGGTTTGTAAGCTGGGGAAAGCTGTCTGTGAATTTCCAGCCGGAGGGAAGCGTAATGGCTAATTTTAGTTCGATAAAATTATCTTGGGAATAAAATTCAGCTGTAATATCCGTACCGGTAGAAATTCCGATAAAACTACCGGCAGTAGTCGTTTGGAATTTGATCCGGCCTTCAACGAGCAACGCCCCCCGGGGAGATTGTTGAAAAACCTCATCAGGATTACTACTATCAACCTCGATGGTAAGGGATTGCGATGGAAAATCATTAAGTAAGGTTACGATATTGGCAAAAGATGAATCGACAAGCGTTTGGGGAGATAGTCCGAAAATATTGTTCTGATTCAGAAATGGCGTTAGCCGGTTTTTTAGCTCTTCAAATGTCATCTTGTACCTTTATTGCAGGTTACCTATACAAAGTTGCGTTCGTTCTCTAAAATTAGATGGCGTCAGCCTGGGGAAATTGGTTCTTTAAAAATGGTGATTGAGTTCGCTCATTCAAAAGCCGGTGCATAACTCCTAAAATAGTTCTTTGAAGCGCTTTAGAATTCTCTGTTTCCAAACCACCATTTTTTTCAAGAAGTGTTTTAAGGACAGAACGGTTGGAATTACTCGTATCGTTAATTTGAACGTCTATTTTTGCTTCCTTGATAAACAGGTAAAGAAAGTAGAGTATAATATTGAGTTCTTCCGGTTCAAGAAAGCCGCCAATTTTTACTGTTTCCCGTACCAGGGTAAGGCGCAATACGATGCTGTGTAAATTATCAGGAATATTTTTATCTTTTAATTCTTTAATTAATTCACGTGCGCCGCGAAAAATCTCTTTATTGTTTGTTGCTCGATCCGCTTTTATCTGCCTTATAAGCGCCAAATCCGGAGCCGGAAAATCAGCCAAATTTCCTAATTTGGTAATTGCTTCATCAGTAATTTTATATTTTGCGAAAGGAGTAAATAAATTATTAGATGGCCAAATATAATATGATGGCACTGTCGGATGAACCCATGTGTGCATTCGTGAAGAATCAGGATTATTAACCGCATTGGGATCGTCCATTGATTCCATAATCACGCATGGCATTCCTAACAGCCCCGGTCCGTCTACAAACCCGCTTTTTCCGCCGATGATACCCATTACTTTATATTCCTGCCGGAGATGGTCAATAAAATACAGTTGTCGTTGAAAGGTATCGTCTGCTTTAAAGGCATTATCTCTAAAGTGGCCGCGTAAGTCAACGACACCATCCAGGTTCAGGTCTTTGGAAAACACGCTTTCGGGTTCGGTAACTTCTTCGCCAAATAACACCGGGATAATATTTACGGATTTCGCAAGATCCACTAACTGGCTTAATGCGGTAAACGTCATATTCCGGTTTAGATCGAAACCGACAACCCTGGTCCAGATTAATATTTTGGGAGCTGTCTTATCAAAATTTTGAAATTTTGTACTTGCAAATGTCTCTACGGCATTTTTTGCCGTAGCGTCTATCGTGCTCAACCAGTTAGTTCTTATTAGTTGCCGCGACGCTGTCGCATCCGTGTGAAATTTATGGGCAACGATTTTGGTTGCATTAAATTCACTGTATTTCTCCGTAGCCAGCAAGCCGCCAAAAGATGGCGCCCTACCGGGTGGCCCACTCAGCTTCAAATCTCTCACCCAATCTCTCGTCGCCCCCGCCTTCCAGGTCTGAAAATCAGCATCAGAAAATTTTTTAAGCTTATTTTTACCTTTAAAATAAGCAAGGGAAAAAAGGTTAGAGCCGCTTGTTTTTACCATAAATTTTGCTTGCTTTCTAAGCTTATCTTCACTCATTCCCTGTGCCTATTGGGGAGGCCCTAAATTTGTTGGGTCCTCAATGTAACTAATAAGACCGTGAAATTTATCGTACAGAACG
>CAXHHS010000818.1:0-3667 GCA_964015645.1 uncultured bacterium | reverse complement strand
AAATTACGCCCTCAAATTCCCGGGCTTGCTTTTGATGTTTATGGCAATGGCGATTTTACAGAAGATTTTTTGAAACAGGTAAAGCAATTGAATTTGGAAGACATTGTTCGATATCACGGGTTTGTTACCAACGAGACGATTGCCGCTGCAATTCCACAGATCGACCTGGGGATTATTCCGAATGAGGTGAATGCGTTTACCCGGCTAAATCTCCCGGTGCGGATTTTTGAATACCTTTCTTTGCACAAACCGGTCATCGTGCCGCAAACCAGGGGAATCCGCGATTATTTCTCGCCCGATACGTTGAACTTTTTTGAAGGCGACGATTCTGACAACCTGGCTGAAGCAATTTTAACCATCTATCGCCATCCCGAACAGCAGAAAGAAATCATTAACCGGGGATATAAAATCTATCAACAATATCGTTGGGAATCCCAGAAAAAACACTTTTGCGGGATCGCCGAAAAATTAATTGAAGATGATGTTTTAAAGACCTCGAGTTTTTCGCTTTCCCCGGAACAGGGAATGTAAGGAAATCAATTTTGAAAGAGAGAAGTGCTATGAAAATCAATGTAAAAAATACCGATCAGGCTTATGCAATTGTTATCGGTCTGGATAGTGTCCAGGGTTTACAAACAGCCCGCATTCTGAACGACCGGGGTGTTCCGGTTATCGGTTTGGTGAAAGATCCTACACATTATGCTTGCAAAACCAACGCTTGCGAAGAAATTATGGTTACTGCCACGGATGAGCGGGAATTGATCGAAACACTGCAACAAATCGGCTCCCTGTTTCAGCAGAAAGCGGTATTGTTCCCTTGCGAAGATATGAATGTTTTATTGGTTTCCGAATACCGGGAATGGCTTAAAAATTGGTATCATGTGGTATTGCCGGAGCATGAAATTGTTGAAATGCTGACGGATAAAATTCGCTTTAATCAATTTGCGATGGAAAATGATCTTCCCATCCCCAAAACCTTTATTCTGCATAATATGGCGGATGCCGAAAGAGCCGCCGAAGCGCTTTCCTACCCCTGCATTTTAAAACCGTCTGTAAAAACCCCGGAATGGACACAACACACCACCATTAAAGCATTTAAGGTTTTTGACATGGTGGAATTACTGGCCTATTATGATAAATATCAATCGTTAACTCCTTGTATGATTGCTCAAGAGTGGATTGAAGGAGAAGATACTAACCATCATACCTGTAATTTTTATTTTGATGAAAATAGTACACCGCTGGTAACATTTATGTCACAAAAAATCCGCCAGTGGCCGCCTAAAACGGGCCAGGGATGTATTGGGCGAGAGAGCCGAAATGATGAAGTACGGAATGAAACCATTCGCATTTTTCGGAACCTTAACTACTACGGCCTGGGCTACCTGGATATGAAACGGGACGACCGCAGTGGCAAATATTTAATCGTAGAGCCAAATATTGGCCGTCCCACCGGGCGTTCCGCAACGGCAGAAGCCAGCGGCGTCGAATTGCTTTATACCATGTATTGCGATGCAACCGGAAAACCGCTTCCGGAAAATCGTATGCAGATGTTCAAGGGTGTGAAATGGATTCATATTCGGCGAGACCTTCAATCTGTGCTGTATCTCCTGCGCCGGCGGCAACTTTCATTAAAGGAATTGTGGGCATCCTGGCGCGGGCCTAAAACGTTCGCCTTGTTTTCCTGGCGGGATCCGGCGCCCTTTTTTGGTGACTTAACTCGTGGAATCCGGCTTTTGTTGTCATCAAAGGAACGCAAGAAGAGGGATCATAAAACCCAATTAACCGGCGCTGAAATTCCGGCGGGAGAAATCAACCACGCGGCGTAGTGCTGAGGGCAGAGCCTGGGGGCGAGAAATTCGAACCATATATAGCATTTTAACTCTTTGCCGCTTTTTAACCTCACCCCCGGCCCCTCTCCTAATAGGAGAGGGGGGCTACAAAATCTATTTTTGAGTGGAATGTCATTTTATATTGCACAATACCTTCTCTTAAGTCACCCCTCTCCTTGTAGGAGAGGGGCCGGGGGTGAGGTCAAAAAATGATAAGAACTTTCGTTTTCTCTTGCTCCCTACTCCGGAGCGGTATTGAGAATAAAAAAACAGAATTTAAGGATAATTAAAATGAGCAAATACATTCTAATAACACCGGCACGAAACGAAGAAGATTATATCGAAAAAACGATTAAATCCGTTATTTCCCAAAAAATACTGCCGGAGAGATGGATTATCGTCAGCGATGGTTCTACTGATCGTACCGATGAAATCGTCGGTCAATACGCAAAAGCGCATTCGTTTATTGTATTGTATCGCTCGCCCAATGATGGAACGAGAAATTTCGGATCAAAAGCGAAAGCGGTAGAATTTGGTTATGAGCAAGCTAAGAGTCTCGATTTTGATTACGTGGGAAATCTCGATGCCGATGTCTCGTTCGATCCCGATTATTTTCCCAACTTGATTAAAAAATTCGAAGCGAATGAAAAATTGGGATTAACCGGGGGCATTCGTTTTGACCTGATCAACGGCAAATTTCGCGAAACGATTTGCGCCAGAAACAGTGTCGGCGGCCCCTTTCAATTTTTCCGGCGAGAGTGTTTTGAAGCCATTGGCGGCTACCGTCCGCTGGAATATGGCGGCATCGATGCAGTTGCCGAAATTTCTGCCCGAATGTTAGGGTGGGAAGTGTGCTCTTTCCCGGAATACAAAGTATATCATTACCGCCGCACCGGAACGGCGGGATTTAACAGCTTCCGGTCTAATTTTCGCTTTGGCATAAAACATTATTTGATCGGCTATCACCCGGCCTTCCATTTAGCGCAATGTGTATTTCGCGGTGTAAAAAGAACCAGCTTATTGCGCCCTATTCTCCGGCAGGTGGGATATAGCTGGGCGTTTTTCCGGCAATATAAACGGCCGGTCCCCGATGAATTTGTGACGTATTTAAGAATGGAACAAATTACCCGATTACGCTCAAGCTTATTCAAAAAAGAAAATTTTGCGTAACCAAAGTCTTTCACCGGAAGTGAATTATTGTATAGGAAGCTCTGCTTCCTGTCAAAAAATACGGATTGTTTTTAGACTGATTCTAAGGAGAAGAGATGGATAAAAAATTTATAAACCGATTTCTGAAAGGGTCGCTGTCGGCATCTTTCGGAACGCTTTCTGCCGTCTTTTTCCACTTTTTGAGCATAATGGTGATGACGCGTTATATGTCGAAAGATGCCTTCGGCATATACCTGTTGATCCTGGTTGTGGTTCAATGTCTAAAATTGTTAGGCGGATTAGGGCTGGATTTAACCCTGGTAAAATTTATTTCCGGGGATAACAAAGATGAAAACGAAGATGTTTTTGTAACGATTGTGCTGGCACGGTTCATTCAGGTATCCGTTCTCGGCATATTGTTTTACAGTGTTGGACATTTCTTAATGCCGCTGCTGGATCAGAATATCAATGACTACCTCATTTACATTCCACTGATGTTTTTCCTGGCTAGTTTTCGGGAACTGTTTTTCTATTTACTGCAAGGCTTGCAGCGCTTCAAAGCCTATGCCGTTATTCAAGCAGCATCGGCAGTTTTGAAATTCGCTCTGGTTCTGGCATTTATGAAATTTGACACGCTAAGCTTATTGACATTGATCTATGTTGAAATTCTTACATATTCCCTGTCG
>CAXHHS010000817.1:0-3667 GCA_964015645.1 uncultured bacterium | reverse complement strand
AGTCTCGTGGGCTCGGAGATGTGTATAAGAGACAGTATTTATATATTACAAAAAATGGTGAAGAAACCGAACATGAATCCGCTGATTGGCAAGATATTCTAAGGTTAATTTATGAGTTTCATACTACCGGATGAAATTAGCGATGCTGAAATGCTCTACAGATCCGTTCCCGACAAACCAAATATGTGGAAACCCGAATTTAACCGTCCATCTTCAGCCCTCTTTAAAGATAGCAAAGGCGTTTCCGTAGATCGCGACGGCGGTCGGAGCATCGAGGAAATTATTGCCAACTTTGACCGAAAAATGCCGGAAAGAGGGCTGGTTAGCATTACTGCCGGAGAATGCAGGAAGATCGGTACTAAACCTGTTGCAAAACCACTAGAAGATAATATTTACCATGCTGAAATTCATGATGGTGATGGTAATATCACAGTTAAAGGGAATCGCCCTAAAAAGCTGAGTAACTCCGTAAGAATTATTAAATTGCCGCCCCATTTTAGCCAATCGCAAAAATCATAAAAATTATTCTCATTCCCAATTGATTTTCAACACCCAAAATCTTAATATTTATCTTCATTTTGAAGGATTATACAATATTAATTAATCCTTTGTGAATCTAAAGATCAGGTTATGAAAATGGACAAATTATCTTACCTCAGCAATGCTCACCCGGAATACATCGAATCGTTGTATAATGAATACCGCCAGAATCCCGATGCCGTGGATACTGGCTGGCAAAAGTTTTTTGAAGGATTCGAATTCGCGCAAACCATGACCAATGGCAAAGTAGCGGCGAAAGCGATTCAAGTTGAGCGCCGGAAAGAAGTCAACGTATTAAATTTGATCAACGCCTATCGCTCTCGCGGTCACCTGTTTACCAAAACCAACCCGGTGCGCGAGCGGCGAAAATATAAGCCGACCCTCGATATTCAAAATTTCGGTTTATCGGAAAACGATCTTGATACCGTATTCGAAGCCGGTGTGGAAATCGGTTTAGGCCCGGCAAGGCTACGTAATATTATCGAACACCTCCGGCAAACTTATTGCCGCTCAATTGGTGCGGAATATATGTTTATCCGTGAGCCGAAGCGAGTCGCCTGGTTAAAAGAGCGCATGGAATTGACTCGCAACAAGCCGAATTTTAATATCGAAGAAAAACGCCATATTCTCGAAAAGCTAAACCAGGCGGTGGTTTTCGAAAATTTCCTTCATACCAAATACGTCGGCCAAAAACGGTTTGCGCTCTCCGGCGGGGAAACCTTAATTCCGGCCCTGGATGCCATTATCCAAAAAGGAGCAGCGCTGGGGGTTATGGAATTCGTGATCGGCATGGCCCACCGTGGGCGGCTAAATGTATTGGCCAATATTTTAGGCAAATCCTACCAGGATATTTTTGCGGAATTCGAAGGCGCGGAATACGAAGACGCCGTGTTCGAAGGCGATGTGAAATACCATCTCGGTTATTCCAGCAACGTTATCACTGCAACCGGAAAACAGGTACACTTAAATTTGACGGCTAACCCTTCGCATTTGGAAGCGGTTGACCCGGTAACGGAAGGTGTTGTTCGCGCAAAAATCGATAAGCGTTACGCCGGGGACAACAGTAAAATCGTTCCGATCCTTATCCACGGCGATGCTGCAATTGCCGGGCAGGGAATTGCGTACGAGGTAATCCAAATGTCGCTGCTGGAGGGCTATTCCACCGGCGGCACCATTCATTTGGTGATCAATAACCAGATCGGTTTTACGACGAATTACTTAGATGCCCGTTCCAGCACCTATTGCACGGATGTGGCGAAAACAACGCTGTCACCGGTATTTCACGTCAATGGCGATGATGTGGAAGCCGTTGTCCTGGCCATTGTAATGGCGATGGAATATCGCCAGAAATTCCATACCGATGTATTTATCGATATTTTAGGCTATCGCAAATACGGCCATAACGAAGCAGATGAGCCACGCTTTACCCAACCGAATCTTTATAAAGCTATTGCCAAACATTCGAACCCTCGCCAGATATACGAGCAAGAGCTAATTGAGAGCGGCAGCATGGAAAAGAGCATGGCTGTGGAAATGGAGAAAAATTTTCAAGACCTGTTGATGCAGCGCTTAACAGATGCGAGATCGCAAAAAACAGCAACTGCAATCTCCACCTTTAAAGTCGATTGGAGCGGTTATCGCAAACCTCAAGATGAAGATTTTATATATTCTCCCGAAACCGGTGTCAACAAAAAAACACTCCTGGAGACCGGAAAGAAAATTTTTACAATCTCCGAAGATATTAAGGTTTTTAGAAAAATTCGTTCACTTTACGATGAGCGCGCCAAACGAGTAAAGGAAGGCGAAAGCCTCGATTGGGCAACCGGGGAAACGCTGGCGTATGGCAGCTTGTTAGAGGAAAATATTCCCATTCGTGTCTCCGGGCAGGATTGCGAGCGCGGCACATTTTCCCATCGCCATGCGGTGTTAAAAATTGAAGGGGCCGAAGCGGAAGATGAATATGTACCACTGAATCATATTGGCAAGGATCAATCTAAGCTCCATATTTACAATTCGTTACTCTCAGAATATGCTGTATTAGGGTTTGAATATGGATATGCAATCGCCAACCCCAAGGGGTTAACCATTTGGGAAGCACAGTTTGGCGATTTTGCGAACGG
Organism: uncultured bacterium; assembly: GCA_964015645.1. Lineage (GTDB taxonomy): Bacteria > Calditrichota > Calditrichia > RBG-13-44-9 > J075 > CAXHHS01. The sequence goes on along the minus strand of CAXHHS010000817.1, from coordinate 1,007 downwards.
CGCGCAAATCATTATCGACCAGTTTATTAGCAGTGGCGAAGCGAAATGGAAACGCTACAACGGTTTGGTGCTTTATTTGCCGCATGGATACGAAGGGCAGGGGCCAGAGCATTCCTCCGCTCGCATCGAGCGTTTTTTAAGCCTGTGCGCGCAGAATAATGTAATTGTTGCTAATTGCACCACGCCGGCAAATTTATTCCATATTCTCCGCCGGCAAATGGCTTATCCATTTAGAATCCCGCTGGTTATTTTTACCCCCAAAAGTTTGCTCCGGCATCCTAAGTGTGTAAGCCCATTAAAGGACTTTGTGAGTGGCACAAAATTTAAAGAAGTAATCGATGATGAATATGTAACCACGAAAGGTGTAAAACGCGTGCTATTTTGCTCCGGTAAAATTTACTACGATTTGTTAGAGCGCCAGGAAAAAGAAAATCGCAAAGATGTTGCAGTTGTTCGCCTGGAACAAGTTCATCCGCTTCCGGTCAAGCAGTTGGAAGATATTGTTGCGAAATACGAAAATGCCGAGCAGTATTACTGGGTGCAAGAAGAACCGGAGAACATGGGTCCCTGGACCTACCTGCGACGAGAAATGCGCGTTGCCCGCACCCGGCTTATTTCGCGGGAAGCCAGCGCAACTCCGGCAACCGGTTTTCGCAAACAGCATGTGAAAGAACAACAAGAAATCGTTGACATTGCCTTTGGGGACAACAAAGATAATGTGTTTAAATTTACGGTATAAAAGTTTGCAAACTTAAAGGAGTTTCATGAAACACGATATAAAGGTTCCTACGGTCGGTGAGTCCATCACGGAAGTGACTATTGCCCAGTGGTTAAAAAAGGATGGTGAGTTTGTAGAAGCAGATGATTTGATCTGTGAAATCGAATCGGATAAAGCGTCATTCGAAATTCCTGCTGAGCACAGCGGCATTCTGAAGGTCCTCGCCCACGAAGGAGACACGCTCGAAGTTGGTAGCAGCATCGCCCAGGTGCACTCTGACGGCCCGGCC
>CAXHHS010000816.1:0-3674 GCA_964015645.1 uncultured bacterium | reverse complement strand
ACACCAAGAAGCTCGTCGGCAGCGTCAGATGTGTATAAGAGACAGAAGTAACACTATGTAAAAGCACCTCTCTCTTTTTTTATTTAACCAAGGAGTTTTTAGAAAAAGTATAACAAAGTGCCATAAGCCAAATGGTCAAACATCCCTTAAATCTACAAAGAACATATTAAATCCAAAACATAAACTATAAGCGGCATACCATTGTTTATTTTGATATAATTTGTTTACTGACTCTACTTTTATATTTAAAAGGGTGGTTTAATGATATTGCGACCCAAATTTATTAATGCTCTACATGTTTATAGAATAACTACGACATGATTTTAAGAAAATGTTCTACATGCTGGTGTTAACAAGGTCAAATATTTAAGTTATCATTTTTTTTTGCCAATGAGTACATTTAACCTACTTAGCCCCGGTAACAATGCGGTTTCTACAAAACTATATTGAAAAAGCGGCGTTATAAATGCGAATCAAAAAAGGAAATTGAAATGATGTGTATCAAATCTTCTCCCCTCTCCTCTCCTGAAATCTCTTCAAAAAAACGGTTTACTGGCCTGACGATTTTAAATATAACTTCGTGTTCGAATCGGCGAGTATGTCTGGTAATGATTTGCCTGCTTTGGTTGGGTGTTGCTACGAATGGGATTTCGCAGACATTTGATCCGAATTTAGATCAACAACTGACACTCGCTTTGGACGATGAGCGTATATCAAGAAATTTGACGGGCATTTCCGCAGCTGTAATTGTACCGGAGCAGGGGCTTTGGGCCGGAGTTAGTGGCTTTTCCGTGCCTGAAGATAGCATTAGCCTGCATCCCGATATGTTATTTGGTGTCGCAAGTGTCACTAAAACCTTCACTTCAGCCCTGGTATTGCAGCTTGCTGAAGAAGGCCGCCTCTCTCTCGATGATTCCCTGGCCAATTGGCTGCCAGCATTCGAAAATATCGATAGCACCATCACGATTCGCCAATTATTAAACCACACCAGCGGAGTTTATGATTACGCATTTCACCCTGATATTTTTATTGCCACATTTACGAACCCATTTCGTTATTGGCAGCCGGAAGAAATTTTACAAGAATTTATCGAAGCACCGGTATTCGAACCGGGCGCTTCCTGGAGTTATTCCAACACAAACTACATTTTGCTTGGTATGATTATTAAGCTGGCTACAGGCACCGAGATAGCCGGCGAATTTCATCAACGTTTTTTTGAACCGCTTTCCCTGCAAGAGACATTCTTCCTTCCCGAAGATACATTAATTGGAACAGTCTCTCACAACTGGTTAGATATAACCGGCAATGGTGAGTTAAACGATTTATCCGGATTCCCGCGTACAGCCATTTACAGCCTGGCATGGGCTGCCGGCGGAATTGTATCCAAACCGGAAAATATCGTTCGTTGGTCACATGCACTTTTTTCCGGAGACGTGCTTAGCCCGGAATCGATGAACGAGATGTTATCATTTGTGGATTTAAATTCTTCTCTCTTTAGCGGTTACGGATTGGGCGTGATGCGTTACAATTTGGTAGGGAGAGACGTTTGGGGGCATAGTGGATTGGTGCCAGGATATCGCTCCGCCATGTACTATTCGCCGCAGGATGATATTAGCATTGTCGTTTTAATCAATCAAAATCCCGCGGAACCTGTTTCGATCGTCAGCACATTGTTGGAAGTCATTTTACAATCCGATCCTACCGGCATTGCCGATGTTTCGGATGATCCGGTTTCATCAGAATTTACTCTTTTTCAGAATTATCCCAACCCTTTTAACCCGGAAACAACGATTGAATATCACCTCCTAAGTTCTGCGATTGTAAACCTAACTGTTTACAATAATCTTGGAGAACGAGTTCGGGTTTTGGTCAAAGATCATCAGCCACCGGGAACAAACGCTGTTGTTTGGGATGGAAAAGATGACTTTGGAAACCCGGTTAGTTCCGGGGTTTATTTTTATAACCTGGGAATTGTTGAGCCAGGTCAGCAGCCTGGAAACGCTTTACAAACTCGCAAAATGGTATTGATTCGTTAGGAGAAATGGATGCGAAGTACTTTAAGAATTTTATCAATTTCTTTTTTGTTGACGAATTTTTTGTTCGCCCAAAAACTCATCACGGGCTTTATTATCGACAAAGAAACTGGCGAAGCACTCCCCGCGGCCAACATCCAAATTGAAGGCACTTACCAGGGAACGATCACCAATCAGAATGGCCAGTATGTTTTGGAAATCGAAACAGTACCGGCTACGATTTTGGTAACATATATCGGCTATGCCTCCGAACAACTTACGATTACAAAAGATTCCGCTGAAAAACAAAACATCGCAATGATTCCGGTGGCTTATGAGTTGGAGGCAATTACTGTTACGGATGAAGACCCTGCCGTCGGTATTATGCGGGAGGTGATTAAGCGGAAAAAGGAATGGCGGGCAAAACTCAAAACATTTCAAGCCGATGCCTATACCCGGCAGCAGCTAACGAACGACTCCGGCATCGTTTCCATCTACGAAAGTATTTCCACTGCGTATTGGGATCACGAAAAAGGGTCACGGGAAATGATCAAATCCAAGCGGCAGACCGATAATGTGGAGGAAGAAAATAATTTTGCCGGCGCCAGCTACATTCCGAATTTTTATGATGACGATATCGAAATCCAGGGATTTCGTGTAATCGGCCCAACCCACCCGGATGCCATCGATCATTACCATTTTAAATTAGAAAACCGCCGGCATCGCGATGACAAAGTAGTGTTCGATATTTCCGTGCGTCCCAAAAGCAAGCTGCAAACGGCATTTGCTGGCAATATCGCCGTATTGGATGAAGATTTTGCCATGATCGAGGTTGATCTTAAACCAGGCGAAACAATTCTATTTCCCGATCCCATTCAAGAATGGAACGTTGCTTACAAACAGCAATTTAGCAATTTTGGCAAAGCGTTTTGGCTGCCGGTGGATGTGCGCATCGATGGAAAAGTTAAATTCGGGTTTATTGGTTTGCAGTTTCCGGCAATCGGGTATAGCCAAATTTCCCGCCTCACCGATTATAAAGTGAACACTCCCCTACCCGACTCGCTTTATCAAACCTCCAAAATGCTCCATGTGGATACGCTCAGTATCCGACAAGATACGTTATTTCTAACAACCTCTCAAAGCATCCCTCTATCTCAAGAAGAAACAACTGCTTACGATGACATTGACAGCACGGATACGATTGCCAGGGCTTATAAGCCCACGGGGTTTTTAGCCCGTTTTGTCGATCTTGATGAGGACGGCGACGGAAAAGGAGATGGGAAGAATAAACAACAAAGTGTGATTTCAAAGTACCTATCATTCAGCCCGCAGCTTTGGTATCATCGCGTGGATGGCGGCCACTTTGGGTTAAAAGTTCACGATAACGGTAATCGGGCAGTTAAGTACCAAATGAATGCCGGATATAAAACAGATTTAAAAAAATGGTCTTACGGCGGCGGGCTAAAACTCAATTTCGGTAGACGAGGAAATTTTACTCTTACCACCAATTATCAGGTTGGCAGCGATCCTCGTTATCGCTCAGACAATTATTCAGTCACCGGAAGCAGTTTTCTCCCCCTCTTCGGCCTCGATGATTACTTCGATTACTATTGGAACCTGTCTCTTATACACATCTGACGCTGCCGACGAGCTTCTTGGTGT
>CAXHHS010000815.1:0-3674 GCA_964015645.1 uncultured bacterium | reverse complement strand
TGCGGTCATGCTGAGCGGAGTCGAAGCATGGAGTTGGGGACTACACTTGCAACTTAGATTCGCAATAATTTTTTACCACAAATTGCAGGGATGTCCACAGATTAAGGAAATAGGGAAAACAAATGAAATGTTTAAAATGTAAACTTTTTTTGTTTATCAGCTTGACTTGCATATTAAGTTTTTTACCGATTATGGCCCAGGAACATTGGCTTTCGGAATTACAACAAAAAGCGGCTGAAAAAAGAAGCAGCGAAAATCCTCCCCTTAAATGCGGGTTGCCAATTTTGGCTGACGCTTACGCCGCAGAAGATGGCGCAACGATTAGCGAACGTGCTCGCAAGCTGCGATTCGCCAAAAGTATAACTGCCGATGTCACCTATCTTAGCCCATCTGGCCATTTTCTAATTAGATATGATACCACCGGGATCGACGCCGTCCCCGCCTACGATCGTAACGGAGATGGTTTTCCCGATTTTATCGATTTTGTTGCCGAAGCATTTGACCGTGCCTGGGAAGTGGAAATAGACAGCCTCGGCTTCCGCCCTCCCCCGGACGAAAACGGCCAGCCCTTAGACGTTTATCCGGTTTTGTGTGAACGATTATCCAGCGGTTTATATGGCGCTACTTTTTTTGATACAAATTCCGATATTGCTGCTTTAACCGGCTTCAATTACACCAGCGAAATCAGTATTAATACCAATTTTGATTTTGTTGAATATCCCCATATTTCCAATGACCCCATTCTGCGCGACAGTGCAGCAATTGCGGTAACCGGCGCTCATGAGTTTAACCACGCCATTCAATTGGGCTATCGAATTTGGTTTAGAGATGATAATCCCAACAGCCAAATAGCCGACCTGCGCTACCTGGAAAGCACCGCCACCTATATGGAAGAAGTAGTGCATGATGAAGTGAATGATTATTATCAATACCTTTCCAATTTTTACCGAAATACCCAGCGGCACTTTGGAGACCAGATTATTTTATACGGCGATGTCATTTTCCATATTATGGCAGATGATTTTTATGGCAAAACCATTACCCGGGAAACCTGGGAGCAAATTGTTAACGAACCGTCCATTCCGGCGATGAATTCCGTATTTGAAGCCAAAGGGAGTAGTTTGAACGACGAATTTCAACGACTGGCAACCTGGATGTTTTTTAGCGGCAGCAATGCCATCTCCGGAATGTTTTTTGATGAAGCTGCTGATTATCCTAACCCCAACCTGATTGTAAAACAGCCTGTTATGCTTGAGGAAGATCAATCCATTGCGGTACATTCTACAAATTTACCATCGCTGTCGTTTCAACATATTAAAATTACAGCAGCGTCTACCGGTGGCGTTAGCGCATCGGTTACCCCATTGAATAACATTAATTTATGGTTTGCGACCGACTTATTTTTTGCACCGCCATTCAATACAAATTTTCCGGCAGGTGTTTTTACGCCTGTTAAATTTGCCTCCCCGGAATCCGACATACATCTTGCGATCATAAGCGGTAATTGGGATGAAACAGGTAATGCACCGCCAATTGATTATACCGCCTCGTTAAGATGGACCAGCGGAGATTCGCAAAATGAAGTATTGGCCTTTCCAAACATTATAAAACCAGGGCAGGAAGCTGCACAAATAACCTTTACAAATTTACCTTCGGAATCTGTCATCGAAATCTTTTCCGGGAATGGTATGCGCCTGGCATCCGTGCAGCCGGAAAGCTCCGGGCAAATCGCATTTTGGAATTTACAAACCGACCAGGGAAATCCTGTTGCCAGCGGCGTTTACATTTATAGAGTTGTATCTAATGGTGAAGCGCAATCAGGCAAAATTATGGTAATTCGCTGATGCCGAATTTTCTTATCGCATTGATCATTGGTTTTATCGGTCTTGATACGACAATTGCATTTCAAGTGCTGCTCTCCCAGCCAATCTTTTCTTGCAGTATTTTGGGATGGGTTTTCGGAAACCCTGCTTTAGGTATCGAAATTGGTTTGATTATGCAGCTTCTGTGGATCAATATTGTTCCTTCCGGTGCATCAACATTTCCGGAAGGGAATATTGCCTCCATGGTTACTTGCGCCATTGCTCTAAAATTTGCCGATATCGACATGCCCAACCTGGTATTTACAGCCGCATTTATAACCGGTATTATCGTTAGCTATTTGGGGGATCGCCTTACCATTATCGACCGCAAACTGAACGGCAAAATTTTCGATTTAATATTGCAAGCAGCGAAAGAAGCGAATTTATCAAAGATAACATTGTTAGATATTGCCAGCATTGTTATCTACTTTTCGATAATGAGCTTACTAGCATTTTCAACGTTAACATTAGCAGATGTTTTCATTCCATTTCTACAACATCAATTTCCCTATTTGGAAGCAAAGTTAGCTATTGTAAAACCGGCAATTTGGGGCATTGGCATTGCGCTTACTATGCCATTGGTCGTAAAAGCAGTAAGAACGAAGTTTTAACCCGGTAGACCGTCAAATGTGTTCTGGCAAGTTGAGTAGGAATGCAAAATTCATTTTGCACTAATTATTGCTCATCAAACGAAATTTGGCGCTCTACTGGTTTTAATTAATGGTTTAGAGAATTTGTGATATTTGTACATTGATATAACCGTATTTTTCAATTTATATAATATGGCAAAGAACAAAATTCGTAGCCTGGATATTTTCCGAGTTTTCTTGCGCAGTTTTTTTGTGCAGTCTGTTTGGAATTATCGCAGCCTTATTTCTGCTGGTTTTGGAATTTGTCTTTTTCCGATCGTTAAGCGATTATATAAAGATCAAGCATCACAAAAAGCCTTTTTGGATAGGCATTTAAAATTTTTTAATGCCCATCCTTATATGGTTTCTTATGCATTAGGTGTTTCAATCCATTTAGAAGAAGCGTTTGCCTCCGGAGACGAATCAGCCGGTAAAAAACTTGACCGTATCAAAGAATTATTGACCGGAATTCTTGGCGCTGTTGGTGATAAATTATTTTGGTCGACAATTAAACCTTTTTCACTAATAATGGGGATGGCCGCATTAATGTATACCAATACACCATTTGAATGGGTGATAGTATTATTATGTACGTTTATCCTCTACAATACGCCACATTTTTATTTACGGCTCACAGGAATTATTGAAGGTTATAAAAAAGGGATAAACATCTACAAACAATTAGGAGAAAAACGGTTTTTACCGTTACAACTCTTTTATACAAGCGTCGGCGTGATAGGGTTTTTATTGTTTTTGATCTTTTTAATTACTAAAATATCTATGGAAAATCCTATAAACTTGGGAGTTGTCTTGGGTGCGGCCGCTCTTGCCGGAACAATCTATAACCTCAAAAGAAACTATTACTTAACGATAATTTCTACTTTGGGTATTTCAATTCTTGCAGGAATTTTGTTTTTGTAAACCTAACCATCGAATCGGGGACAATGATTAAAAAAGTATTCAAAATAAAGAACAAATATGGGTTGCATGCTCGCCCGGCAGCCCTATTGGTAAAAACAACCGGTAAATTCAAATCCCATATTCAGATCGCAAAGGATGGATTAACCGCCAATGGAAAAAGCATTATGGGAATTATGACACTGGTTGCCGAATCCGGCAGTGAAATAGAAATAACTGCTGTCTCTTATACACATCTGACGCTGCCGACGAGCTTCTTGGTGTA
>CAXHHS010000814.1:0-3676 GCA_964015645.1 uncultured bacterium | reverse complement strand
ATGCAATGGAGTCTCGTGGGCTCGGAGATGTGTATAAGAGACAGGTTTTACGATGGCAACATCTGCCTGGGCGGTGGGGTAATTTTAGAGTAGGCAGTAGGCGAGTAGGCAATAGGCAATTTAGAAATTACTTACTGCCTACTCGCCTACTGCCTACTCAGATTTAGCAAATAACTGTCTTTATTCAAAAATAGTTAAAGCGGGGGATCCAATGGCATTCCGGCAAATTCGGGATATTACATTGGGAGGATTGGCAGCGGAAAACGATAATTCGCTGGAAAAATATTTTTTTGAAAACAGCATGTTTCGCCGCGCGGCAATGGGCTATACGAAAATTTTGATTGGTAATCGCGGCAGCGGTAAGTCGGCAATTTTCAGGGTGTTAGCCCAAAAAGAGAAAGAAGAGGGTTCGCTGGTAGAAGAAATAGTTCCCAACGATTACATGTACGATCTTCTCAGCAATTCCCGCCAGTTCGACTCCAATGCGGTTTGGGCGCGATTGGGCGCTTATACTGCATCCTGGAAATACGTTATCCTGGTAACGGCGATGAAGCTGCTGCATTATCGTCACCAAAAATCGAAAACTCACCCGGAACATATCGGCAAAATTCGTACGTTTTTAAAAGATAATGAAATCGAACATCTCAGCACTCCCATTGACTTGCTGGTCGGGCTATTAAAAAAGTTCTCGGCAGTCTCGCGCGTTTCCCTCGATGGCATCCACTTTGCTAATGCAGGAGATAAAACTACTCAGCTTGATAAGTTTTACCGCCTGGATCACCTCTCCGGTGTTATACCGGCCATCGACGCTTTAAGCAAGGAAACGAAAATCTTAATTCTGTTTGACGAGCTGGATCACGGCTGGGATGCTTCTGATGACGCCCGGCAGTTTATTGCCGGACTGTTCAAAGCGGCCAACCAGATTAACCAGCAGTTCGACGGCATTCATGTGCTCATCACCATTCGGGAAGAAATTTACCATAACATTCCGGAATTATATGATGATGCCCAAAAAATTCGCGATATTATCGAACACATTCGCTGGACGCCGGAAGATTTGAAGGCGTTGATTGCCCAGAGAATCAAATTTGCTTTGGAAGGTGTTTTCGGAAAACGCATTAAAGCCAGCAATCCCGATATATTGTGGGAAATGATTTTTGAAGCAGCGATTACGGAAAAAGAAATCCCGACCTATAAATACATCGTTGATAGAACTTTATGCCGCCCGCGGGAATTGATCTTTTTTGTTAACGAGTGCTTAAAAATCCACAATGTCGAAGAAAAAGTTTCCCCGGCAACTATCCGGGATGTCGAAAAAAATTACTCCAAAAATCGCCATGAAGATATTGCCGCTGAATTCAAATTTCAATATTCGGGATTGCGAGAAATTTTTGAGACCTTCCGAATGGAAGATGCCCAATGGGAGCGTGGGCAGCTTGAGGAGCACTGGCTGGAGATCGTAGAAGGCATTCGCCGCTGCCCGGAGGCGGCTTCCTGGTTAAATGCAGAATCCACGCCGGATAAATTCATCGACGCACTCTGGAAAGTCGGTTTTCTCCGCGCCTTTATGCGGGTGGGAAAAACTCCGACGGAAGCGGATGAAAAATTCTTCGTCGGCTACTACCAACAACCGACTTTAAATATTGCCATGATCAACCATTTTGATATTCACCCGATGTTCCGGGCGCATCTTGGGATTGATTAAAAGGATGAAGGTTAAAGGATAATGGAAGAATTGGAGTTGATTTATCCTTACTCCTTTACCCTTTTAAAAATATCTTACGAAAAATTAGGAGACTATTATGCTCGAACTTATCTGCCGTAAAACGTGAGGCACCTGTAAAAAGGCGGTCGCCTTGTTGAATGAAAAAAAGATTCAATACAATTATCGTGAATATGTGGAAGACCCGCTTTCGGAAGATGAAATTCGCTCGGTTTTAAAAAAGCTGGGATTGCAAGCGAAAGACGTTATCCGCTCTCGCGAAAAAATTTATAAAGAGATGAACTTAACCAGCGAGGAATCCGATGAGATTCTTGTGCCGCTGATGGCTCAGCATCCCACGCTGTTGCAGCGCCCGATTGGCATCGTCGGTAACAAAGCTGCCGTTGGCCGCCCGCCGGAGAATTTGTTGGAGTTGCTGTAGATTTTTCGTGTTTCGAAACATAGTAAAAATACTTGCTTAAGTCGAGTAAAATATAAAGTTACAGCAATTAAAATAGTGAACATTTAGTATTCGAGCATCGAGTTTCGAATACCAGCTCACGTATCACGCATTACGTTCAAAACAATTCAACAAACTCCGCCAGGCACAAATATCCAAACACCACCAGCGAAATAATTAACAACGCATTCGTATACCAGCGGTTTTTTAAGTTGCCGACCCATTTTTCCCGGTTATTCATATATAACAAACTGATAGCGAGAAAGGGCATAAACATCGCCCCGGCAATTGAATAAATTACAACGATCCAAACCGGTTTATCAAACAGTAGAAGCAGCATTGGCGGAAATGCCAGGAAGAGCAAAAATCCTTTGTAATACAGGGAGTCGCTCTCAACTTTTGTAGCTAAAGTAACGCCTTTTCGTTGGCGATTTTGGATTTGCATAAAATCGGTAAAGATGTACGGCACTCCTTGCCAAACTCCCAGCATTGAGGAAAAAACCGCTCCCCAAAAACCGAATAGAAATACCCATTTGCCGAAAAGCCCTGAAACCGTTTCCAGGCGGCCGGCGATTGCTAATACCATATTATTGCCCATAATAATTTCCGGGCTTACACCGGCAGCGATGATCATAACCGCGACACCAAATAAGCCGGTTAAGCTATAAGCAATTCCCAGATCCCATTCAATCGTCTTTTTATATTTTTTCCCTTCCCATTTTCTTTCACGAATCCAATAACTATAATTTAATAAGGAAACGCTGCCGCCAACACCACCGATGACGCCTAATAGAAATTTCCCGGAACCTTCCGGTATACGGGGGAGCGCTATGGAAGGAATGATCGATGTCCAATCAGGATTTACCAAAACAGCACAGGTAAGAACAATGATAAACATTAAACCGATGAAGGTTTTCATCATGCTTTCGAATAGTAGGTAACGGCCAAGATAAATCAAAAATACTGCTGCAATTGAATGGATAATTCCCCACACTGCGACGGGGAGTTGGGGAAACATTGCGTGGGCTGCCAGTCCGCAAGCGGAAATTAGCGCCCCGGCCACAATAAACGACCACAACACCAGGTAAACCCCAAATCCAATCGATACCCAACGCCCGAACTTTTCTGCCCATCCTTCTAAAATCGTTTGTTGGGTGGCCAATTGCCAGCGGGCAATCCCTTCATTTAAGGAAAATTTGATGATTGCCCCAAAAACTGCTGCCCACAGGATAATCGTGCCATATTTTGCCCCCGATACTGCTGCCGCCACCATATCGCCGGCTCCCACACCTGTCGCTGCTACCGCAATTCCGGGGCCGATCATCTTCAGAATATCAACCAGTTTGCTTTTCAACTGTCACTGCCTCTCCGCAAGAATGGAATATTGAAATAGTGGAATATTGCAAGAATGGGAAACACCATTACTCCATCAATCCATTGTTCCAATACTCCAATTTAGCTACCGTTACCTGTCTCTTATACACATCTGACGCTGCCGACGAGCTTCTTGGTGT
>CAXHHS010000813.1:0-3677 GCA_964015645.1 uncultured bacterium | reverse complement strand
AAATAGATTAAAAAAACCGCTAAAACCACGTAGTGGTGACATATATTCTCGAAAACCGGCCTTTATACATCAAAATTCAAAAAGTGCACGGTAGAGAAACTTTCCAATGGAAATTATCAGCACCTGATTGCGAATCAAAAATCAGGAATAGTTCATAAAACTATCGATACCAATAACTCCAAAAATAACAATAAAATAGAGCACCATAAAAACAAAAAAAACAAGGCTTATAATCAACAAAACTTTGCTAATGAAGAAGAAGCTTTTCTGTTTTTCAAACCCCTTTTGAAGTGCCTCAAAATTATTAGCATCGAGGTACCCTAAAAATGCATCGGCGGATTCGCGCAATCGGATACTGGCAATAATGTAGGGCACACCAACCAGCGCCCCGATAATTGTAACACAATAAAATGCGCCGAAAATAATACCGAATATCCCGGCCAATTTCATATCGCCACACATATCCCGCACGATTGCTTGAAACATAGGATTTTCGACAGCGTTTGCATCCGACCTTTGGGAAACAACGTCGTTCATAAGACCTTCCTCTGTTTAAATCGTTCTTTAACAAAGAAATTTGTAAGGGAATGAGTCTAACTCAAGGGAAATATGAAATTTAATGATATAAATTTCTGGAGACCGGTTGCGAAAACCCATCCGGGGTAAAATTTCCACTTTGTTTAAACCACTCGATCCGTTGCTCAATACCACTGTGCCAAATTTTTTGGGTAACAGCTCCATAAGCATTGGCGGCGAGTTCTTCGATAATTTCGTTTTCAAAGTCGAAATGCAAATAGATTTTCCCGGAGGTCTGCTTAAAATTTAAGCAAATTTTTGTTTCGGTGGGGTGTTCACGGCGGAACGCTTCCAATACTCTTAGGCCGGTTTTCCGCATCCCGGCTTCCGTCTCAGTTTCAGTCTCGAGCACATAGAAACCGGGCTGTGGCGTTAGCACAACCCCGGGAACTTCATCTCTATTGCCAGCATTACCGGGATTTTGCAGGGACGAAAAAACCAAATAACAGCCCCACAAAAAAAGAGCGCCAAAAAGAAAACCAAAAATCTTTTTCATTCGAACTGTTTTTTAAATTGATGAAATTGCTCTTTTAAGGTTTCCAATTCCTGTGTAAGCGTCTCAACTTTTTCTTCTAATTCCGTGATTTTCGATTTTCCTACATGCACAACGCTAGTGCTGGCATAGGCGGCAGCATCGGCAGTTAGCTGTTCGATATTCGGTTCGCCACACAGCAAGTGAATAAACCGGTGTTCCTTTTGCCCGGGAAATACAGGTAATTTTACAACCAGCGGCCTGGGATTTCGCCCTTCCCGCATTAAATCTTGCAATGTTTCCTCAACATCATTAAGGTCGGCAAAATCTACCATCCGTTCTGTACGCCCGCGAATTTCGCCGATGGTTTGCGGCCCGCGAAGCATCATGATACACATTGCTGCTATTTCTTTTTTGCTAAGGAAAAAAACTTCCTTCATGCGATGCTCATATTTTCGCACCCGGCTGCCGGCACCGGTTACCACGATCAGCATGTTTTTTCTACGCAGGCTATCGATAGTATTTCTCACAATTTCATCATCAAAATCGACAACCGGGTAGCGATTGGATTTTTGATTACAGGCATTTTTAAGCGCGTTTGGCGTCATGGGATAATATTCCGGGGTGGTCATTTGCTTTTCCATCAAACAACCTAAAACGCGAGCTTCTTCCATACTAAAAATCAAATCCATATAAAAAGTCTCCACTTCAGTCTAAATTTTTCGCCATAGAATTATAATATGTTATCAGGAAATTTGCAAAGGCAGGACGGTAAAAAAGTAACAAATTTGCTATCGACAAAGGTTTGATAAACCATTGAAAGGTTTAAACCCTTTCAATGGTTATGGCTAACATTAGATACATTTCATTCTAAATTTTAAACTGCTGTTATGCTACCTGGTGTGCTGCGGAAGCGCTTTCCATATCGCTGCGCTGACGGGCGATATTCCGAATGGCATCTTTCAAAAATCCCGGCAAAATCATTTTCCGCGTTAACAAAATATTCTCAGGTTCTTCTAAATGAGAAATCATCTCATCATATTTTTCTTCGCCGTGTTCATCCACAACTTGTTTTTTCCATTCCGGTTTCTGAAAATAATAGAGCATGCTAATCGGGTCTGCCTCCGGGTGATATTGAGTTCCAACAAATTCTTGAGATAGGCGAATCGCCATTACCGCACGTTCCAGTTCAGGGTCAATTCGATGGGCTTCTCGCGAGAGTATCTTCGCATCTAATTCTTTAAGGGCATTCACGTTCGGTTCAACCGCTTCAAAATACCGGAAATCAGCCGCGTAATAGGTTTTTGGCAAATCGCGCAGCAAAAAATCTCCATTGGCAGATTCGGTTTTGTTTACCGGCAAAATTCCGAACGATCGCTGGCTGCGCTCGCGAACGGTTGCCAATTTAAAGAAGCGACACATCATTTGAAAAGAGTGGCAAATGAAAAACATGTACTTTTTTATCGCTGTTTTCTGCTGATTGTGATTCCATATTTTATCAATTAGATTAAAATAATTCAATTCCCACGCTTTTCCTTCGCCTTCAAATGGGCTGCCGGGGCCGCCGGAAGAAATGTAGATATCATAATTTAACCTGGGAATTTCATTCTTATAACGGGTCTCAAAAACATCGTAAGTTATTGACTTTTCAGCTACTTCCCGATCACATTTTTCAATCAACTCTTTAATACAACGCATTCCATGATTCGGTTCATTGTCATAAAGATCTAAAATCGCAATTTTAATTAATTCCTTATCCATGTTAACCCTCAATCCATTTTAAGCAAGTTCATTCAAATCGTTTTAATATTATTAGGAGTCTGGCGCTATCAATACTTCTCATCATTTTTGTTTTTAGCTTAAAAAATAAAGTCGTTTGGTCATTATGCTTTCACCAAACGATCACGTTTCGATAAAGCACCAAAGGTACTATTAAATAGCTATTTTGACAAATCTATTTTCGATTTATCGATTCGCTAACTTTTTGCGCCATAAATTAAACCGTTCCTTCGAAAACACATTGTTAACCCAAACACAAAAATTAGCTTGCAATATTTGGCAATCTTACAGAAATATCTTGTAAGTCAAATAAAAGATTACTATTTTTTTCGAAAAAAGCCTGGGATGCAAATGAAATACGCCACCTTTATAACGGATGTAAAAGCAGAAAAACAACTCCAAATTCCACATGATGTTTGCGAAAAATTACGGCTTGAACCGGGAGATCGAGTCGATGTAACCGTCAAAAAGATCAAGTCAGGTAAATTGGATTTGATGTTATCGGAAAACCCGTTGTACCGGCTGCTCGATCTATCGCGCCTTAGCCCCGATACCGGCGGTGAGGCGAAATGAGAATTTTTATTGATCAATCCGCCTGGGTTCAAATCGTGGATCAAAAAGCTGACCATCATCAGGTGATTTTAAACGAATTTAATAAAGCATTGATTAACGGTGATAAACTGTTTACCCACAACGTTGCCATTGGGCTGGCCTTAAGTGAAATAAAAAATACCAAAGGAAGCACAATAGCTAAAAAATTTAACGAAATTGTAGAAGAAGCCCATACCGGAACCCATTTAAACATTCTTTGGATTAGCAGGCGTACTCAAAAGGAAGCCACCAGGCTGCA
>CAXHHS010000812.1:0-3680 GCA_964015645.1 uncultured bacterium | reverse complement strand
CTCGTCGGCAGCGTCAGATGTGTATAAGAGACAGGCTAAATGTTAAGAAGGGTAATAAAAGAAGCCAAATGTAAGGGATTTGCTTCATGTCGATACCTCAAATTATTCACGAGATTTTTATCGTGGTTTTTAGGAATTGCCCTGCTCAATCAACCTGAAGGCTGAACTACGAACCTTTATTACAGGCTGTCAGAGTAAATTGTTGGAACCGGTTCTCGTAAATTATATTGTGATGTCATTACCTGTCCGTAAGCCCCGGCGGTGCGAATTGCAATTAAATCGCCGCGTTGGGTTTTCGGTAGCGAAATTTCTTTTCCAAAGCAATCGGATGATTCGCAAATTGGCCCGACAACATCGTAAATCTCTGTTTCTCTTGAGCTTGTCAAATTCTCGATTTTGTGAGACGCCTGGTAGAGCGCCGGCCGGATTAGCTCTGTCATCCCGGCATCCAGAACAACAAAATTTGTTCTTAACCCGCTTTTTACAAACAATGCCCGGCTAATCAGCGTTCCGCACTGCCCGACAAACGCCCGCCCGATCTCGAAATGCACCGTTTGATTTGGCAATGGCTTAAGATAACGCTGAATCAGCGCAAAATACCCTTCGAAATCGCAAATCGCATGTTCATCCGGTTGTTGATAATTAGCACCCAGGCCGCCGCCCATGTTGATGTGGCCGGGAAATACATCGTGTTTCTGCAATATTTCCTGGGCTTCATTTACGCGCAAGCAAAGGTTCTTAAATACATTAAAATCCGTAATTTGCGAACCAATGTGAAAATGCAAGCCAATTAGCTTTAGCTGCTTAAGATGCCGCAATCGCGCCAAAGTTTCCTTGAGTTGAAGCACATAAATCCCAAACTTGTTTTCTTCTTTCCCGGTGGTAATGTAATGATGGGTTTTGGCATCCAAATCCGGGTTAATGCGCAGGGCAATTGCAGCGGTTTTGCCGCGTTTTTCGGCCAATTCGTTTACCACTTCCAATTCTTGTTGCGATTCGCAGTTAAAACTGTGAATGTTGCTTTCCAGGGCATATTCAATCTCGAGGTCGGATTTGCCGACGCCTGCGAAGACAATTTCATCTGCCGGAAAGCCAATTTCCAGCGCTTTTTTGATTTCGTTTCCGCTTACGCAATCCGCTCCAAATCCGTAATCGCGAATGATGTTTAATAAGCGGTCATTTACATTCGCCTTCAAGGCGTAATGGATTTTATACCCATAGCGCTGCGATGCCGCTTTCGCTGTTTGTAAGGTTTGGTGCAACAATTCCAAATCATAATAATAAAATGGGGTGGGGAGGGGGTCGAATTTTTTGATCGTATCGGAGTTGAACATATTTTCCAATGGAGTTTGATTAAAAGTTAAAGGTGAGTTGTATTTTCCGTGATTCGGGATATTGAAAAATACACACCATGCACCGTAGTTTATCCTGAGCTTGTCGAAGGGCATCACGCGTCACGTATAAATTTCCGAATTACCGGCAGCAGCCTATTTACACCTTCTTTTAACGGGCGAATAACAGGGATACTAAATTGCGCTTGCAACTCTTCCTGAATTTTTGATAGCTCTGCATCCGTAAGCCCTTCTTCGCTGAGGGTAACGGCCAGGGTGCGGGACTCGTAAAGGCGAATTAGTTCTAATTCGCTTTCCAAAGATGGAATAACGCCTTGCGGGAAATCTTCCACTCCATCGAAACAGCGGCGACCGGGAGCATGTTGCAAAACCACCCCTTTTGCCTGGCCGGAAACCAAAAATTCCGATCCGCATGGCCCGCCAGGATTGCGAAGGGAAGATTGCCCTTCAATTAGCATAATATCCGGCGACGCTTCCCGGTCGCAACCTACGAGTACGCGCTCAATTTCCCCGCCGATAAAGTCATTAACCGTGGCGTCAAAAATAAACCCGTATTTATAACCTTCCATCCAGCCGGTTTGTCCGGTGTAAATCATTTCGGCATTGATGCCGTTTTCCCGGCACATATCTAACAAAAAACGGCAGGTAGTGCGTTTCCCGAGGGCGCAATCCGTTCCCAAAACTGCCAGCCGCGGGGCTTTTACGGAATAGATATCACCGCTCCAAAAGCGCAAATCGCTAATTGGAGTTGGTTTTCGAATATCGTAAATCGAAACGTTATACTCCCGTGCAGTTTGGATAAATTCGGGGTCATCGCTGAGATAAGAATGCAGGCCGGAAACAATCGACATGCCGTGCTGCATAGCTTCGGTTACTTCCATTCGCATTGCTTCCGGTAATTTTCCGCCATGCACAGCCACGCCAACAATGCAATACTCCGGCGTTTTCGGAAGGTGTTGCAGGGCGTCCGGAATGGTTGCAAACACCGGAAGGTTTCTGTTTTTGCCATCCAAAACTTCACCGGCGTCTTGTCCGGCGAACTTTTCATCAATAATTGCAAGCATTTCAAACCGGTTGCTGCCGCGGATTAGCCCGTGGGTCGTTTTCGCATGAATATCATCTAACCAGCTGTTCGTCAAAGCAATTGCAGTGCCCTTGATCATGTGTGATTTCCTCGTTGTGTAATTTCTTAAGTAGGCAGTAGGCAAAATTTTGCCTACTGCTTACTCAATGTCATTAAGTTAAGGATTTTTAGTCATGCTGAGCGGAGTCGAAGCATGGCGGAACGCGCTTAAAACCGTCACCCTTCGACTCCGCTCAGGGTGACTTTTGCGCACATTTTTGCTTAACTTAATGACATTGACTGCCTACTCGCCTACTGCTTACTTTTTTAATACCCAACCGCGGCGCCAAAAGGACTGCGCGGATCGGAGGCGCCAATGCGCAGATTGGTTTCCGGATCGATGATGATGCCCATTGCTCGCCCTTGCGTTCGCCGCGAGGCAATATGGTGTCCCATTGTTTCTAAACGGTCAGTCGCATCTTTGGAAACGCCCCATTTTTCGATCCGGAGTTTATCCGGCAGCCATTGGTGATGAAAGCGCGGCGCATTGATCGCTTCGAAAATATTCATCTCAAAATCGACAACGTTGATAATACTTTGCAAAACGGTGTTGATAATGGTGCGCCCCCCCGGGCTGCCGATTAGCATATACGGTTTGCCATCTTTTGCTACAATCGTGGGCGTCATGGAAGAAAGCATGCGTTTGCCCGGATGTACCAGGTTTGGTTTTGTGCCAATAAGGCCGGTGGTATCGGTTCGCCCCGGTTGGGGGTTAAAATCCCCCATTTCATTGTTTAGCAGAAACCCGGCGCCATTTAGTACGATACGCGATCCGTAACCGTATTCCAGGGTGTAGGTATTGGAAACGGCATTTCCGGCTGCATCTACCACTGCAAAATGGGTCGTTTCTTCCGATTCCGCTCCCCAGGCAAACGATTCGGGATTGCTGATGGAAGCCGCTTCCGGATCAATTGATTTTCGCAACATTTTTGCGTATGATTTTGAAAGCAGTGTTTCGACCGGCATATTCGGGTTAAAGTCGGGATCGCCTAAGTGTTCCGCGCGGTCGCTGAACGCGCGCCGCATCGCTTCTGCAACAAGGTGAATATATTGCGACGAATTATGCCCCAGTGCTTTTAGATCGTATCCTTCCAGGATGTTTAGCATAATGGAAAGCGTAATACCGCCGGAGCTTGGCGGTGCCATGGAGTAAATCGTATAATCGCGGTAGGTGTTGATGATTGGTTCTCGTAGAACGGCCTGGT
>CAXHHS010000811.1:0-3684 GCA_964015645.1 uncultured bacterium | reverse complement strand
GTGAAGGCCAGGCGACACTTGGCAGTGAAGATGGAAGTGCCACAGGCCGAACCCAATATCCCGTAAAATTGCCACGCCGGGAAACGGATAATGAGTTTATTGCCGCACTGTGGGCAAATCGCAAAGTATCGCATTTGCTAACCCAAATTCGTTTTAATGGTGAAAATCCCGAGCTGGTAGAAACAATCAAACACCTTGGGGAAGAATACGGCATTGTAACGCCCTACACATCCTACCTGGTAACGGAGCAGCGAACGGAATTTTCACGCCTGGAAGATCGTAGGCGGCGGGGAAATGCCGGGGCCGGGGCAGATCGTTTTATTCAACTTAACAAAGCGCAAGAAGCAGAACTGGCAGAAGAGGATTTAACGGCAGATGAAGCGCTTGGCGCGCTCGCCAGCGCCCCGATGGCTGCAACTCAATCGACGGGTAAAAAAGCCGTCATCGCTACGATGCAAATGAAAAAATCGGCAACGGCAGAACGAGAGAAAAGCCTGATCATTACCGTGAAAAATATCGGCGATAAATCCTTCCGGCTGCAAAACGGCGTTTGGGTGGAAAGCGTCCTGGAATCGAGCGCTAAACCAGATAAAACACTTGCTTTTCTCAGTGATGAATATTTTGCCCTCAGCCAGCAAGACCGTCAGCTTGGCCGTATTTTAGCGTTGGGAGAGCAGGTGCTGTTTGAGTGGGATGATGTGGTTTATAAAGTTGTAGAATAGGGGCAGTAGGCAGCCGCGTAAGCGGTGGCTTGCGCCATAGGCGAGTAGGCAGTAGGCAAGAAAAAGAAGCCATTGAAATTGAATATTGAAGATTAGGGAGTTTACGGCGGATATGTATAAAATTCCCCGTCTTAGCAAGGAGGGGACAGATTTTCGCAGCGTTTCAGCAAGAAAATCAGGGGGGGGGTGAAAGCGCTGAGCTTGTGCAACCACCCCTGCATCGTTCGCTAGACGCGTCACGATGCTGTCCCAGACGGGGAATAAGTATAAGGCTTATGCTATACTCTTTTCTTCTTTGGAAGCCGAGATAGTGAGAATATGATATCCATAGTCTAATAGAATATCCGTGGATATTTCAGCAGCCATTTCTCGAAGTTCAATTTCTCGATCTTCATCATACGGCATAATTATATTTACCCAAATACTATTCGGATTTTCAGCGCTCTCAGTTATACTCACCAACTCTATTTCCGGAAATTTCTGTTTTAATTGGTCAAAAAGCATCCTGCTTAATTCGATTTGCTTTTCATTCATCATTTGTTGATCTCCTGTTGAATAGCTTCAAAATATTCTCTTGCTTTCTTATTTTGCCTGCCTGCGACTTTCTTAGAAACAAATATTGATTTATAATCCGCAGCAAGTCTTACCGATTGTAAATCCAAAAGATATGATTTAAAACGACTCGGATATACTTTTCGTTTTCGAATCAATTCTCCATTAAATTTTGCCTGCAATGACTCATGACTTATTTTGTCGATTGAAAAACCCGCATTTTTTAAAGCTGCAATCGCAGCGTGAAAAGCGGCATAATAGGCGCGACTTGCGCTCGCATTATATTTTTGATTTTCAAATAGTATCTCCGCCGCTTCAATATTTTCTTGCGCTTTAGCTGAAAAAATCATTTTCATCATTCAACTTCCTGCATTATGTCCGATTAGAAAATACATCGTTTTCTGATTTAGCGCAAGAAAATACTGATGAACCTCTTTGCTAATTTCGAAATAAATTTATCGGCATTTTTGGATTATCTCAGATTTTAAATTACATCAATCAAACTCAAAACAGAAAGTGCTATTAGAATGTAGCTCCAATAATCCATTTTTATAAAAAAGAGTGAATGTTTGGCTTCAAGTTTGTATTCTTCGCCAGTATCTTTATCAATTAACGTTTTGGGGGGTTCACTAACAAGCTTACGGGATAGAAAAGCAATAACGGCTCCAGAAAGCGCCAAAGCTAAAGCAAGTGGCCAACTGTGATCCTGATAAAATGTGTCTTGACCGCTAATAGCTTCGGTAGTCAACTCCAATAGTAGTGAGATTACAAATACAATGACAAAAATTAAATAACCCTTACCTTTCCAAATCAACACAATGCACCTCCTTATACAAATCTATAGTTTCTTCAGTCGTGTTGAGCGGATACAAGAAGGATTCCTCATAACTCATCCTTTCCGCCTCCAGCTATTATGAACGAATGTTTTCTATAGCATCATCAGCCGCTCCTAAGCTCTCTCTCAATATAAGACTTAATAGTCGCTATACTGTCATCCGCTCTCTGAATGGTTTGACCTATTTCGACATGGCCCGACGCAATCTCGGTTCCGTGATAAACCATAGAGTCAGCGTCAGTGACCATAGCATTAAGAGTTGTTTGTATGCGGTCGGGGAAATCAAATTTAATTTGTTCCGCCATGTCTTTTACTTTGTCTGCCTGTTCTCTCCGCCACTTTTTATCCTTCGTGTTGCCAGAACTACGGAGTTTTATAAACACAGCCAATAGTCTTTTTAGAATCTTAATTGGCGATCCAGGCTTCGGCGCTTCGTGATGATAAATATTTTTATCTCCTCCTATCTTGTCTCCAATGACATAGTCTCCTCCTACCTTGCCCGGGCTGTTGTCGCCTTCGGTTTTGATTCTATCACCAACGTTTATCTTAGTAGATTTTGCCTGGGATAGTATCTCTCGAATGATTGGACTCTCTTCTAAAAATGCCTCCAAATTTTTAGCTGATTCTTTCGCATTCTCCGGTGCTCTATTGACAGTTTGGGCTATAGCGTTCAGATCACTATCATCTAACAGCCAGGCTTTTAACCTCATCTTTAAATTATCCAGTGTAATCTTTCCACTTACTTTTAGAATATCGTATGCGATTCCCCCTAGCACTACTGTAGTCAGAAAATCGACCATTATCGCCTCCAATGACTGATTTTTGTTAAATGGATTGCGGCTTATAGCAGCTTCGCTACCTTTCAGCCAGGTAAATTGATTTGAGTGTGTAATAAATGATAGGCGCTCTAAGCATTTGTTACACACTCAAATGTAAATTTTCGTTGAAAATGAATATTACTTTAGAGAGGAATGTTTGAAAGTTAGGATGTCAAAAAATAACTATTTTTGAATTTTACAAAATAAACTAAGCGTATAACAATGTGGCTAACCGTACACAAAGCCGGAGAACCAGTTGATTTAATCCCTTACGTTCCCTACATTCTGTGAAAAGAAAAAGGAGATCATACATGCAATTTTATCGCAACTATATATTTTCTGCCATTATCCTTGTCGGGATATTTTTGCTGAGCGGGATGCTCGCACAAGAAAAAAATCAAACAGTAAACCTGCGATTTCTTGATAGTGCCACCGGTGTTGCCGTTCAGCCGCAATCCCTAACGATTTATGATATCGAAAATCTTCAAACGCTTTCTCACCTCGCTGCCAATAAAGTTCAGGGAGATGGAAAAGCGGCCTTCGCGCTTCCTGAAGGCGAATTTTGGCTAACTGCCCAAGCAGAGGGTTATAAATCGCTCTCCGCTCGTATCAAAATTGCCGGGGGTGCGCCGCTGGAAATGCGATTTCATCTCGACCCGCTACAACTGCCGGAAGCCTTTGAAGAAGGCCACATTCTCAACCTGCAACGCAGCGATGCCACGTTGGTTCCCGGTTTTATAATCGATGACGAAACCGG
>CAXHHS010000810.1:0-3708 GCA_964015645.1 uncultured bacterium | reverse complement strand
GTTTTAAGCTGCGTAATATAGTTGATCTTGACTTCTTTGCCACGTACCGCCGGCGGACTGTTTTCTTTTATGATGGGCAGCAGCACTTTGTTCAAATCGCTGGTACGAATTTTTTTGTGGTATTCACCATAAACCTGTGTGGCTAAATCCAGCAATTTGTATAACCGCTGTTTTTGTAAAACCGAGATAAAAATGATCGGAATATAATTGTAAGCCCCCAGTTTTTCCTTAATTTCTCGCTCCCATTCATAAATTGTATGGTTCTCTTTTTCGATCAAGTCCCATTTATTGATAGCGATGATAACCGGTTTTTTGGCCTGCGCCGCTTCCGAGATGACACGCATATCCTGGCGGGTAACGCCCTGGGAGGCGTCTAGTAAATATAATATCACATCTGCTCGTTGAATGCTGCGCAGGGTGCGAAGCTGGCTGTAAAACAGGATGTTCTCTTTTACCCTGGCCTTGCGTTTTAATCCGGCGGTATCGATTAGCAAATAGTCGCGTTTTTTGTATTTTAAGGGCGAATCAATCGGATCGCGCGTGGTGCCGGGAACCGGGGTTACAATTACGCGATCTGTTCCCAATAAGGTATTGACAAAGGATGATTTTCCAACATTTTCCTTTCCGATCACCGCTAATTTAGTGGCGTCATCCTCGCTGTCTGTTAACTGTGTATCAAAATTGGCAATTAATTTATCTAACATGTCGCCGATGCCGCGACTGAGGGTGGCTGAAACCGGGATGGGATCGCCGACGCCGAGGTTGTAAAATTCGTAGCTGCCGGCTTCGCGTTTTTCGTTATCCACTTTATTGACGATCAGCATTACCGGAACCTCGGTACGCTGGAGTTTTTCAGCAATTTGTTGATCAATATCGGTAATGCCGGTGGATAAATCGACGACAAAGAGGATGATGTTGGCTTCTTCCACAGCAATTTCTACCTGCTCTCGCACGGCGGTATCAAACAGCTCTTCCGATTGCGGCATATATCCGCCGGTGTCCACGAGCATGAAGGATTTACCACACCAATCGGTTTGGGCGTAATGGCGGTCGCGGGTTACGCCTGGCTGGTCATGTACTATGGCTTCGCGCTTTTTGATAAGGCGATTAAATAAGGTAGATTTGCCGACGTTGGGGCGGCCGACGATGGTTACTAAAGGTAATTTCATAATTATTTATTTAGATTTTCCTGGAGATTCCTTATAAAATTTTCGAGCAAAATAGTTTTCAAAAATGGATTTTTATGGCAGAATAATTATTTCTTGTTGATAATTTTTTTAAAAGCATTCTGCTAACAAATCATTCTGCCATTTTAAATGTTTCAGTATGTTAATATCTCCTCATGCTCCTTAATCAAATCAAATAACGCCGAAAAACTACGAGGAAACACAAAAAGTTTTTTTCCTAATTTTTCCTGAAGTTCCGCCAGTGTCCAATCATCCAGGAAAAGCCCATCATCATTAATGCAATCTGGCGGGAGAATGATGTAGTCGCCGGTGCGCTCGGTTTTTAGTGTTTCATAAATATCCTGGCCCACTAAAAGGCCGGAAACCGTAATGCTTGGCCCATAAAAGCGGTTAATGACCGGGTGCAGTTTAAAAAACAGGTCAGGAAGCTGATTCAGTTGCCGCATAAAATATCGTTTTAATACAGTTGCTCCCAATGTTCCGGTTACCAGGCTAAGATTTAAAGGATGATCGCCCGGGTTTTTTAAGTGCGGCAGTTCTTCTTCAAACCGCATCATAAAATCGCGGGTTAAACCGACGCCGTTTTCTAATTGGTAAAAGCCTTCGTAATAATAGCTGCCCGGAATCGGTGAGTTTGTGCGAATGTAAAACTCATCGGAAAGGTAAACAAAAGAGCTGCCCAATTCTTTTTTCAGCAGCTTTCGACGATCATCGGTTTCGGCAATTGTTTTTAAGCTGTATTCGTGGGTAACCGGATTGATTTTATAAAGATTTTTTCGATGCTGGGTTAATCCGACCGGGACAATTGCTATGGATTTAATCATCGGGAAATAGGCTTTTAAATCTTCAATCGTTTTATCCAAAAGCTCCCCATCATTCAATTCCGGGCAAAGTACAATTTGGCAATTCAATTCGATGCCGTTTTCAGTGAGATAATTGATTTTCTCGAACAAATGATCATCAAACTTAATGCCCAACATCAACTTGCGAGTTTCCGGTTCGGTAACATGCACGGAAATGTAAAGCGGCGTTAACCGCTGTTCTACAATCCGTTGCAAGTCTTCCTGGCTGGTATTAGTTAGAGTGGTGTAATGGCCGTACATAAAGGAGAAGCGATAATCTTCATCTTTAAAATACAGCCCCTTGCGCAGACTTTTGGGGTTTTGGAAAACGAAGCAGAAAATGCAGGCATTACCGCAAGCGCGCATATCCAAATCCTGCAATGCAATCCCAAGATCATCGTCGTACTCTTTTTCGATTTCGAAAATGATGCGCTCGTTTTCTTGTTGAATAACAAGCTCGATATCCTCGTTGGTGATGTAGAACCGATAGTCTAACGCATCGGAAATTTCTTTATTATTCACCGACACAACAAAATCGCCGGCTTCGACTCCCAATTCTTCGGCAATACTTCCGGGGTGGATTTCTGTAATTTCAACCATATTTTTTTACGCTTTTTTCCTTCGAAAACAAGTTAAGAACAATCTACTTTTGTGTCCCCAAAAGCCGGTGAACGAGTTGTAAAAAAATAATTTATTTTTTAGGGTTTTGTCGTTACTATCTCAGGGTATTTGGAAACGTCGTAAATCATTTTATATTACACAATTAAAACAGGCCAATTTACAAATAAATGCTGGAAACCCAAACCGGATATTTACTTTATGGAAAAAATGGAAATCGAAATCCTGGGAAGCGGAACATCGATGGGAGTGCCGATGGTTGGCTGCGATTGCAAAACCTGCACTTCGACAAACCCCAAAGATAAACGGCTGAGAACCTCTTGCTATTTCAAAATTGGCGATACCCAATTGCTCATCGATACCTCTGTGGATTACCGGCAGCAAATGCTGCGTTCCGGGATTAAAAAACTGGACGCGATTATTTATACGCACCATCATGTCGATCATGTTTTGGGATTGGATGATTTGCGAAGTTTTAATTTGTTGCACAAAATGCACCTTCCGCTGTATGCAATGCCGGAGACCATTCGAAATATCAAACGCGTTTTTGCTTACGCCTTTTCCGAGCAGGCGTATGTTTCCGGCGTGCCGCGATTGGCTATTCATGAAATTAGTGATCAACCATTTAAGATAAATGGCATCGAAATAATCCCGATCCCGTTGTTTCACGGCAAACTTCCGGTAATGGGATTTCGCATTGGCGACTTTGCGTATTGTACGGATGTTAGCAAAATTCCCGATGCTTCTTACAATAGGCTCAAAGAGCTGAAAATACTGATCTTAGATGCGCTCCGAGAGAAGCCTCATCCCACCCACTTTAGCATTGATGAAGCAGTGAGGGAAGCACAGAAAATTGGTGCGGAAGAGACTTATTTTACGCACATCTCCCACCAGGTTTTTCATGAGGAGGTAGAGGCGAAACTCCCGGAGGGGATTCATTTGGGATATGATGGGTTGAAATTTGTGCTTTAATCGGAGTGTTATTTTCAAAAAGTAATCGAAAGCCCGGTTTTATACCTGTCTCTTATACACATCTGACGCTGCCGACGAGCTTCTTGGTG
>CAXHHS010000809.1:0-3734 GCA_964015645.1 uncultured bacterium | reverse complement strand
GATTTATAAATACAAAGCGAAAACTTTCGATTAATCCTTTATCCCTAACCCTTTATCCTTTTAAGCCCGTCAAAAATAACGTATAAAAGTAAACGCTAAGTGATGAATTCCACGTTTGTTCTAATTGGCAACCTGCCGTTGGGGGTTCCAGAATTCAATACGTTTTCCGGATAGTAAATTGATAATCGCAACAAAGGCCGCAGCGTTTGCCAGGCAATAAAAAAACGGGATATAAAACACTTTTCGGCGACCGATAGCGGTGCTTCGTAGAAAATAACTGATACCAGCCCAACCGTAAAAAGCAATTTGTGCCAGCAAAACTAACATATAAAATACCGAACCACCACTTAATGAAATACTGGCGATTAGTAAAAATACCAGGAAAAACGGCACCAGCCGGCGCATTACTTTATGCGAAAACAGTGTTAGGGAATAAAACCCATATCGGAAGGGATTTAGCAATTTTTTACGAAGAATAACACCTCTCAACCCGCGATTCATTATTCGCACTTTTCGGGAAAACTCTTTTTCTGCGTTGGGCATTGGTGGTTCGTACGCCAGGGCTTCGTTCTCGTATACCAGTCGATACCCTTGCTCGATTACCGCAGTGGAGATGGCAAAATCATCCGTAACAGCGGTAGAAGCGGGCATTTGGAACAGGTTTCGGCGAATGGCATATATTGCGCCGTCGGCAGAAACGATGCTGCCGGTAAGCGTTTCGCTTTCTTTTAACCATTTGTCGTAGCTCCAGTAAAGGCTTTCGCCTTCGCCGGCGTTATCTTTGGTTTTTGCTTTGATATGTTTTTGATTTCCACAAACTCCGCCCACTTGCGGATCAGCAAAATTTGCTGCTAATTTTCGCAGGGAAAATTTATCATACATCGTATTGGCATCAGAAAATACCAGGATATCGCCTTTTGCTTTTGCAACCGTATCCCTTAACGCAAAAATTTTACCGCGACGAGGAAATTGCATTAATTTGACACCACGATCTGCGTATTTTTCAACAATAGCGTCCGTGCCATCATCACTGCCATCGGAGGCTATCAGGATTTCCAATTTGCTTTTCGGATAATCGAGCGCCAGGGAGTTTTCGATTTTATCGGCGATTCCTTTTTCTTCATTATAAGCCGCAATAACCAGGCTAATGGAAGGCGTTATATTTTTCTTTTGAACTTTGCGGTTAAACAATTTTCCGACGATCAACAACAAGAGAGAAAAACCGATGTAACTGTAAATGATCGTTCCTATGGATCCCCAAAATACGAATACCCAAAAATCCATCCTTACTCTCCCTCTCGATTGATCACGCTTGTAAACGTTTTCAGTAAAATCTTAATATCCAATCCCATCGATACATTTTTCATATAAGCGACATCCAGCCGAATACGATCATCAAATTCAATATCGCTTCTGCCGGAAACCTGCCATAAGCCGGTAACACCGGGTTTGCACTCCAGGCGGACAGTGTGCCATAAGTCGTAGGTCGAAGGATGAAACGACGTTGGGCGAGGCCCAATTAAGCTCATATCGCCTTTGATAACATTGAATATTTGGGGGAGTTCATCCAGGCTTGTTTTTCGTAAAAAACGCCCAACACGGGTAATACGCGGGTCATTCGGAATTTTAAAATCCGGGTAACTTAAAGTGTTTAGATGCATGTATTTTTTCTTGATCTCATCAGCATCTTTTCGCATGGTGCGCAATTTTAGCATCTTAAATCGCTTTCCGCCCAAACCGGTTCGCTTTTGAACAAAAACGATTGGCCCGGGAGAATCCAGGCGAATTGCCACGGCGCAAAAAACCAAAACCGGCAGCACCAGAATCACCAAAAAAATACTTACGACCAAATCGATAACGCGTTTTAAGCGCAAGTACCCGGGGCCGCTAAAAATTGTAAGGGAATTTCTATAGTACCATGGCTTTTTTTTATGAACTTTTAATATTGGGTCCAAATTTAAATTACTGTCGATTAACGCCAGCTTATTATTCGCTTCCATCACTAATTCCTCCTTGTAAAGTTCAAACATCCTTATTTGAAGCTTACGACCGTTCTTCGCTGGTATCAAGACTTCAACTTCGGCTGGACCTCAATCTCCTCACTGGTTTTATGATTGGCTTCATCAGAAACTTTTTCGCCGGTTTTTGGCATCGCCCGGCATATAAGGTCTTCCATAATTAACCCATCCTTGGGAAATTCCGATATTCCGATTTGCAGTTTACCAAACAGCTTTTCACCCATAACTGTTTTTAAACGATTTACGGTTTGAACAGCTTGTATTTTTGTGGATTCCGGGAGAATCATGATAAAACGGTTATTTGCACCATCATAGGTTGTGCGGTCAACCTCTCGCAGGGCATCGCGAAAAATCGGGCCACAGAGCATAAATTCAATTTGGCTTATTCGAACTGCTTCCCCGTTGGTGTATGTTCCGTTTTTACTGTTCTTGTGGGATGATTTGTTTTTTGAATGGCGCTTCTTTGTTTCTAACGGCGTTAAACTAGGCTGAACAATAATAACAGACAACGGATGTTGATACCGGCGGGCACGAGCGATTTCTTTTTTCAATTGTGGTAAAGAATGCCGGTAAACCGGTATTGCCGCTGCGTCTAAAATTGAATCTACAATTCGACGCTCTTTTTTATGTTTTTTTACACGAGATATAAATACAATCAGCCCTATAAGCGTAACCATTCCCAGAACAATCATAAGCAATTGTGAAGTATTTGTAATCCAGTTTTCCATTTCCAAGACACCCTATATCAAAAAAGACAAATTCCTGTGCTTTTAATCCTTTCAAATTTATTCTATATAACCGCTGCTAAATTAGCGATACAAAAGATAAGAACTATCTGTAAGTCCGTTTGTGCTTTGTTCAAACCATTCAGATAACAATAATTTTACGTTGGAATATCTATTAGATTTGCAGAAGCGGATTCAGGCGAGAAACCTTTCTCGAACTAAACAAGTCACAAAGAACTACGAACGCTAATAGCCTTCCCTGGCTCCAACTTACCGAAAACACAACAACTTAATAATTATACTTTTTCCGAGTACTCCGAATAGTACTTTTTATAATGCCCTTGAACTTCCAAATTATTGAAAACAACACCAAGAACATTCGCATTCGCATTCTCCAACATCTTTTTGGCTTTTAACAGCATTTCAGTATCATATTTGTTTGGGTGAACAACCAAAACAACAGCGTCTACGATACTTGCGAGCATTAATGTATCATCAACCAGCAACAGCGGTGCGGAATCTATCAATATTATGTTATATTTATTTTGAAATTTCTGTAGAATTATCGGCATTGGGCCTGTCGAAACAAACTCTTTGGGATATTCCAATTTAGTGCCACTGGGCATAAAACCGAGATTTTTGATACCGGTATCGCGGTTGGCTTCCCGAAACAGGGTTTGCAATGCGGCTAATTTAGTAACCTGGTCCGGCATTTCTTTCGCTTTTAAACGCTCCATTGTGCTGGCAGAACCGTTTTGATATTGGCTGCCGGGGTTGGCAATAATTTCATCGAGATCATTGAGCGCGCCTAATAAATCGGTTACACCTTTTTCTCTTTCCGTACCGAAAAAGTTGTGAATTTGCGGAATTCGCAAATCGGAATCTACAATCATCGTTTTGTGGCCGAAGGCAGCAAATGCAACTGCCAGGTTGGTAAGGGTAGTGGTTTTACCATCACCCGGGCCGAGACTGGTTGCTAAAACGGTTTTGT
>CAXHHS010000808.1:0-3737 GCA_964015645.1 uncultured bacterium | reverse complement strand
TACACCAAGAAGCTCGTCGGCAGCGTCAGATGTGTATAAGAGACAGCAATTCCATGTACCTCGGCCAATGGAGCGATACGGATATCGGAAGTTTTAGAGACGATTTTGTCGGATCCGATAGTTTATTGAATATGGGGTTTTCTTACCATGGCGCTGTTAGTACGGCGTCCGGATTACCCGCTTTATCTGCCGGTTATATCTTATTGCAAGGGCCGCTGGTGCCCTCCGCAGGTGATACGGCAATTTTCAATTTTCAAAAAATTCCCGATTTTAAAAACCTTTCTGCAACATCATTTATTCCTTTTTCTGCTGGTGATTTCGTTATCTCCAGCCCGATTCTCGATAATTATGATGGAACGAGAATGTGGTTTAATGCGCTGCGAGGGTATAATCCCATTAGTGATGTGGAGAATCCCACGCCGTTATTTCACCGTGATGGAATATTGTCCGGTAGAGCCACAAGATTTCCACTGAATGGCGATCCTTACGAAGGTATAATTTTTGGCAACCCCGATTTGGATATTGATAGCCGGGGCCAAAACCCCCCGCCGGGAGATCGCCGTATAACGATTTCAACTGGGGCGTTTACCCTGCAACCGGGCGATGCCCAGGAAGCGATTTTTGCACTTACCGGGGCACTCGACGGGTTTAACGAATTTGATCTTGAAGCACAGGTTAATTCCGTTAACCTGTTGAAGGCGCAAGGGAGCGTTTTAAAATCGTTCCATGATGCCGGCCTGGCGCCGCCGGAAATTTCCAGCCGATTATCCCACCTGGATTCGCAAACATCGGAGTTAGTCGTTCAGGTTGATTTGGAAACGTTTAACAATGCATCCGGAGCGCAAATCCGTTTCTTCTCCCTGTTTGATAATGAAGGCGATTTTGACCTCCAGCTTTTTGACGATGGCCAGCACAACGACAGCTTGGCGAATGACAACATCTGGGGAAATCAACTTTCTGTCGCCAACCGGAAATATCCTTACCGGGGAGATTTGGTTGTCGAAAGTACCAGCGGGGCAACGACAATTCCTGCGATGTTAGACGAAATAATGCTGCGCCCGCAACCGGAATTAGTGAATTTCCGCATCCTCTCGGAAAACGGCCAGCAGGATTCCAGCATCAATCACAACGAAACCGTTTACATAACATTCGATATCCGCAACCCCGATGGCGTAAATGATATCGACGACTTAGGCATTAATGATCAGGTATTTCGTAATTCCATCCCGCCCGGGCAAACCGTTTCCGACCCCGAGTTTTTTCTTGCGATTGACGGGCCTGCTGATGGTGAATCGCTACAGTTTCCGTTACAGGTATCGTTTGATAAACATACAGAACTGTTGGTAGAATCCTTCTCGGTAACCCCCTGGCAGCCCTCTTCCGTTTGGGGCGACACGTTGGGAGTGGCATCGCAAGCCGGGGTTTCGACCAACATTTTCCCAATTGTCGCTGATCCTGCACTGTTGAATGGCCATCTTTACCAGGTCGATTTTACCCTTGCAGTCGATACCGTTGCCGGCGAATTCCTTACCTGGCGACTCACAGATCAAACGGATGGAATCGTGAAAATAGAAAATGCTCCGGTTGCGGATTCACGGCATTTTCTCCACCCAATCGTAGATGGCATCCAATTCCAGGTAAAAGAAGTTCTTCCGAATTTTGCCAGTTTTGAGGTCATCGCGAATGCCAATGGACCATTGGATCCTCCGGAGGGAGCCGCGGCTAATTTCCAGGGGTTTCCTTCCGAACGACCAACGAGCCGCCAGCAGGTGGGTGATGGCATCTGGCTGATTCATACCGGCGATAATGGCAATCGCGGGGCTTATGGCGATGCAGAAGAAGCTTTCGGTGATAATTACCTCGGCAGAACAACACGCAATGGCGGTAATTGGGAGCAAATTGTCGCCTGGGATTATGAGTTGCGCTTTACCGGCAGCAGCGTTGCCTGGGATGTTTTTATCAGCGGGCAATTTACAGAAGTGCCGTTTGAACTCTGGAATATCGGCATTGATACCCCGGACGATCCCTCCGATGATTACCGAATGTTTCCGATTATTTTTGATGTTCATGGAGATCGGCAGTGGAATTTCGACGGCACGGATCATACGGTATCAAGTGCGGAAGATGATCCGCAAACCGATTGGTTATATTGGTATAATCCGACGACTTTTAGCGCGAACGAACCGCCGGGAGAGGAAGGATATTTGGCAATTAAAGATTCGATTGAAAATGGCACTTTTACCGGTGGAAGTATTCAGGAAGTTTTAGCGCGTATGGTGCTGGTCAACTGGAACGGGGGCGATGTTAATGCCTCCAACTTCCCGGGAAACATAAATCAGCAACTGCCGGAAGAAGGCACTATTTTCCGCATTACAACCGCCAAACCGAATAAAGATGGAGATGTGCTTTTGATCCAATCTCCATCGCCGGTGGGAATTGCCGGGGAAAATATTCCGCAAGCATTTTATCTCGATCAAAATTACCCTAATCCCTTCAACCCGGAAACGCAAATCCAGTTCGGATTAGCACAAGCAGTAACTGTGAAGTTGGAAATTTACAACCTGCTGGGGCAAAAAGTAAAGGCGCTGGCCGATCAAAAATTATCTGCCGGCGAATATACGATGCGTTGGAACGGCACTAACGATGCCGGTATTCGAGCAGCTTCCGGCATCTATTTCTATCGATTAACTGCTGGCGATTATGTCGAATCGAGAAAGATGATCCTGATAAGGTGAATTATAAATTCGCAAGGGATCACTTTTTGATATGCCTGAGTATCAAGAATACCGATTTTCAATACTCGGGCTTGAAAGCCCGTAAGTTGTTAATTTGATTAACTTTATCAACGAGCTAAAGCTCGTGGCAATTCATTAATGGGAGTGAAGTTGTGAGTCGCTACATTTTTTCCATAGTTAGCGCATTATTCATTATAAATATTACTTTAATTTTGGCAAAGGATAATCGCATTCATAAAAACGTTATCCCCAAAACATTTAACCTTGCGGAACCTCCGATAGAAACATTGGTGAACATCAACAACTGGTCGCTTTGGGTAAAATATGATGGCACTACCGGGCGGGACCCCTTTACCGGGAATTCCGGCGGATTGTATCCGCGCGGCACAGTCGGGAGTGTGTTTGCTGACGGTTTTTGGTGGGGTGGGTTTATCAACGAATTCGGTACGGATTTTCCCCTACGGATGGGGGGAATGTCTTACATCAGCGGTTTTGCGCCGGGAAGAATTTTACCCGATGGCCAACCGCAAGATACTCTACATCCGGAGGTGCGTATTTATCGCATCCGCCGTGGTTTCCAAACCATGTCGAATGCGGAATTAGCGCAGGATGCTGCCGAACTGCTACACAAGCCCCTGGCGCAGGTAACGCCGCAGGAGATTTCTGCCGTTCGCCAGCAATACAAAATCGATTGGCAAAGCTGGCCCGGAAATCTCGGGGCACCGTTTTACGATCACAACCAAAATGGCATTTGGGAGCCGGGCATCGACGAACCGGGATTAGCTGCTGCTGACCAGGTAGTTTGGTTCACAACAAACGCCCTGGATTCGGCAACCATAAAAAACTTTGCCGGATCGCCTGCAACCGGCCTGGAAATGCAAGTCACGATGTGGGGATACAAAACCGGCGGCCTGTTTGATAATGCCATTTTCCGCCGCTACCGCTTGATCAATAAATCCCCTTTTCTAATGGATTCTATGTATGTCGGGCAGTGGAATGATG
>CAXHHS010000807.1:0-3738 GCA_964015645.1 uncultured bacterium | reverse complement strand
TTCGTTTTTCAGAAAAAAATTCAGTTCTATTTCTAAAAAGTTTTGCAAATTTTTATGGATAAAATAATCTTTGGTTTGCTTGCGGGTAAATTTGGCTAAATGGTTTGCCAGTAATTCTTTAAACGATTCCGATGTTGAAAACCCGGGAAAATGTCCGGCGTTGGGCATTAATGCTTGAATCTGTTTAAACGCCTTTTCGTTGATTGCCGCTTGTTTTACCGTTTTCCCATAGATGTCTTTTTCCTTGTTTGTTAAAGTGCGATATTCAAAAAAAACGATAAGCTGTTTATCCGCAAGTTCCGGGGCAACATCGGACAATAAAAAGTATTGCTTCTGCTGCGCTTTCACATTCCCCTTCTCTTGCTGAGAAGCGATGATGCGAAATTGGATCGACCAATCCTGGTAATTAAACAGGTACTTGTGAAAAACCTCGCCGGATTTAATATAATACTGGTCTTTGTTTGCCCAATGAAAGTGGATTTCTTCGCCATTATGGGGTATCACATGTTTTTCGGTTTTGCCAAATCGCCGTTGAGAGATGAAATCGCCTTGCTGGTAATATCGCGAAAAAAAACGGATGATGTGATTGTAGATTTCCAGTTCAATTTTTTCGATGTCTTGCAGGGTTGGGTTTGCCGGCATCACCTTTTTGGCCAGCAAACTGCCAACCTCCGCGATTAAATCAACATCGATAAACCGCCGGATTTTTTCTTTGTTATAATTGATGATGCGATAAATACCGAAATTGAGATCTTCGTTTTCGAAATGGAAGAGTTGTTTGAGGAGTTCGCGGAGTTTCTCTTGTTGATCGTTTTTTACTTTTTCTAGCAATTAAAGCTCTCCAACCCTCTTTAAAAAGTTTTTATAAACCTTTTTAGAATACCACCTACCTTTTGATATCATTTCATCCAATAATGGTTTGATTTCCTTGATAATTCCCTTCTCTTTTGCTTTTAGTAAGATTGATAAGGTTCTGACGACAAACAATCCGGAATTTCTGGCTATTTTATAGCCGGTATTTTCATCTATAATTACAATATCAGCATCTATTTCCGTAGCAAGAATAATAGTCTCAGCTTCACCAATATCTAATTGATTTAACAACAGATTTCGATATTTTGCGCCTTTTATTGATTTGACTTTTATATATTCAGCATCTGCCTCTTTATAGCCATAGCCACCCTCTTTGGCTTTTAACTCTTGATAAACGGCAAGAGGAATAAAAACCTCTCCAAAAAGATTTTTCAGTATATCTAATTTATTGATAGAAGCTAACGATATTATAGGGGTGGTATTCGATACAATTTTCATCTTATTTTATTTTTTCAGCATCTTCGAATATTTCAGCAATCTCCTCATCAGTATAATCAAAAATATGTTCATTCTCTTTTTGCATTTTTTTGGTAAATTCGATCTTATTGTAACCGGCTAATTCTGCTGCTTTACCAAGTGATAGTCTCCTTTTTCTGTAAAGTATCAGTGCAGAAAAAAACAAAACTTCTTTGGCAAATTCGTCTTTAGTTTCTTTCAGTGATAGAAGAATATTTTCTTTAACCGGGAATGAAATGTTTACGACTCTTTCTGACATCCTTCGCTCCAATTGCTTTGATTCGTATTCCAAATCATTATTATGATTTCAAAGTAGGCAAAAAATTGATTAAAGTAAACCCCAAATGTGGGATGGAAATTTGAAATGTTGTTTATTCTCTTCTCCACATGACTATTTGTTTTTCCCCACTCTCGCTAAGCAATCTATTATTTTAGTTATAACCGCTTACTAAAAAATTCAATATAATGTTTATTACAAAATTCTTGAACGTTGCTTGGAAATTTCCAGGCGACCAAAACACTCCGGATTTTATCGTTATCAATAGGTTTTTCTAATTCTGCGGCTAATAGAGCTCGGTATTTAATCAACTGCCAAGCTCCGGGAAGAGGGTTGTTTGTTTCAATTTCCACGATTGTATACAGTCCTTTACCGTGCTGAAACACAATGTCTGGTAAATCATTTGATGGGAATTTATGTGTTTCCAATTCAATCTGATTCACGCTTGTTACATTGATGAAATTCGGATTATTAGTAACCCAAAGTTTGAGCTGTTTATGATCGATACCTTCTCCTCCAGAACCATACTTGTGTTTTATGTTCTCGGGGTTTTGGGTTTCAACAACAGATTGGTCAGATTCCGGATTCCTGTATTCACCTACATTTATAGATTTACCTCCTCGACCATAAACAATAATATCTTCATCTGGGTAAACATCCACAACTGTTAAGCCCGGATGGGAATAGTCTGGTAGTGCATCAGAATTATCATGCATTTTTTTTATTAGATGGATTGGGATAACATAATATTGAGAGGAATTGCCACAAATATACACTTCAAAATCTGCTGCTAATACTGCATTATTTATATTGAAAGGGTATTTATTTAGATTTCCTGTTTTGGCTTTAATATGATAAGTATGGTTCTCAATTTTGTAGGTAACTCTCCCTATTTTCCGATATTTTCTTCCAGAGGATAATTTGTTTAATACATCCTCGCGCATGGAGTCTGTTATCTTCGTCATGATAAATCCAGATTGTATTCAGTTTTGTTACACAATTTAACCTTGTTGCATAACACAAACTTATACGGATTTCTTACTAATGGTGTTGATTTTTTCGTGAAAACCTGTACCATCGGCGTTATCCGTGTGCTAACAAGCCATAAAATACCTAAAACCGCTCGTATTGCAACACAGCTTCCAAAACACCGCCGGCAATGGCAGTTTCTCGAAATCCAAGATAGCGAAACTGTTCATCCGGTTCTCCCTGGAAAACTAAAGCAACCTTGCTTTTTGGGGAGATTATTTTGCCACTATGCGTTAATCCCCAAATTTGACCATTATATGGGGAGCGAATTTCGATATCTTCAACTTTGCCAATTGGCTCATTATATTGAATGATATCTCCGATTGCTTTTAAGGAAAGCCACACACCTTCGATGGGGCTTTGGCAATAGGCGAACGGCTCGTTGAAAAACGGCTCATCGGAATGGGCATCGGGGATTGTGGAATTGGGAGAATAAATTCTTCCTAAATAATAGCTTAAGCGCATCTCAATTGAGAAATGGCATTGAACTCCCGGCTGATGCAATGGGTAAAGTCCCACCACCAGCGGCGCGTGATCGATGGTTACAGCCGAGTTTTGAGCGGAATAGGTATTGAGCATAATATGTGGGTTTAAGCGTTCCAGCACAATGTTCATTTCGCTAAGATGAACGATGGGGATTTTGCGATCTTTAAACAAAAATAATATGGTTTCCAAAAATTTATCAGCGTAGGAATGTTCGGTGAGTTCGGCCAATTTATCTTCCGGCAGGAGCATTGCGGTAACATTTTCTACGGTTTTTTGGCCCTGATGGATTGCATCTCCCAGGCAAAGATGATAGCGGAGAAGATTCTCGTCCGGGTGAACCAGCAGCAAAACATTATATCCGCTGGAAAATAATTTTAGAGCGGCTGCCGTGGCAATCTCGTTTCCACCGCAAATACAAATGATTTTGGATGCGTCGATCAATTTATCCTTTATCCTTAAACTATTTTGGTAAGTAGGCGGTAGGCAACTCATAATTTCGCCTGCTGTCTGCTTTTACAACTTCGGCAGCACCTTAAGTTCCAGCGAGTGATAAGCCTTTTTCGTCGTAAGAATCGTGCGAATTCTCCGCCGGTTCATCAAAATATATCCTGCAAAAT
>CAXHHS010000806.1:0-3742 GCA_964015645.1 uncultured bacterium | reverse complement strand
TCTACCCCACGAAGCTCGTCGGCAGCGTCAGATGTGTATAAGAGACAGACCCAGGGTTCGGCGAAGAACGCCGAACCCTGGGCTTTGTTCTTTAATGCCTTCGGCATATTTTTGAGATTAGTATGATGAGCAGAGTAAGAAATCAGTAAACGTTCCCCTCTTTATTTGTATGTACTAAGTAGTCATGGTAAAGAGAGGAATTTTTTTGTAGCTTTTTTACTATGCCTATTCCAAACCGGTTTATTTGGTTTGAAACTCGGATTCCGTAATGTTCACCAGCTTGTGCTGCGGGACGTTGATAATTTCTTCGTAAAAAAATTCCCCCTTTTCGACTCGCAGTGTATACCGCCCTTCCGCTAATGAAATCGTGTTGGGGGCATTGGCAACCGCTTCGCTATCGATAAAAATTCGTGCATGTTTAAATTTTGAGTGAACAGTAATCGTTATCGGATATTCTTTGGCTTTCGTTAGCGGTTTTTTCACTTTCCGATCTTCCGGCAGTTCCATTGAATCCGGCACTGCTGCGAGCGATAGCGCCGCGCGGCGGCTGGTAATTTCCCCGGCACGGATGGTGATATTCTCTTCACGAAAGGGCCGGTAGGGGTCTTTTTCCACCATCAGCAGGTAATTTCCCGGCTGCAATCCGGAGATTTTTATGATGCTATCGGCGGCGGTATAGCCCCGCAAGGTTCTGTTTAAAAATACCGTTGCGCTGTCAATATTGCTTTCCAGGTGCAATTCGCCATATTGCGGTTTTGAAAAATGTTGGAACATCAACAGGATAATCCCGGCGATCACCGGCGCGAGAATATAAATGATCCACCAGCGCGGTTCTCGTTTTCCGCCGGAAGCGGCGGTTTTTCGCGGCTTCTTTTTTCGGGCGTTATCGGGAGCGCTGGCGGCATTTTCCGGTTCCCGGCGGTGCA
Source organism: uncultured bacterium (assembly GCA_964015645.1). GTDB lineage: Bacteria > Calditrichota > Calditrichia > RBG-13-44-9 > J075 > CAXHHS01. The sequence goes on along the minus strand of CAXHHS010000806.1, from coordinate 2,816 downwards.
GCACCTGGCGGATTTTCGGAAAATCTTCTTCGAGGTCATTTACAAAAATGCCGTTAATCGCACTTAAGGCTGGCGGAAGGGGTGAATCGTCGAGCAGGCAGGGCAAAATCGGTTTTTTTAAGGCCAATGCCGTACTCCATTCCATCTCCACAAAATGCGACTGCGCTGCATGGTGAGACCAGAGCAGCAGCAGAATATCATGAGAGGCAATCGCCTCCCCGATGGCTTTGGGAAAATTCTGGCCGCCGGCGATGTCTCGTTCATCGCGCCAAACCGTGTAACCGGCCTCAATTAGCGCCTGCTCCAGTTGTTGGGCAATCGCCAAATCTTCCCGGCTGTAACTGATAAAAACTTTGGGCATGAGGGAATATATTCAGAAATCCTTCAAACAGAAAGAATCTTCTTCATTTTTATACCCTTTTAGGGTTCTCTGTAGCGGTTTTTATATAACCGCAAAGAACGCCGAGGATCGCTGAGGATATTGTTTTTTTATAACTTGACTCTACGAAACTCTGCCATCACTATGGTTAAAAAATCTAAAACCAACCCTTGATGGGTATATTTACAAATGCTCCCTCACCGCCTTTTCCGCCGCATCAATCATTGGCGTTGCCGAGATGGGAGAGCCGAGTGCTTGCTGCATCCACACTTGCGGGGCAAGACGGCCTAAGCGGCACAATCGTTCCATCTCTTCAGCCAGGCTATGATTACGCAAGTAATCTTCAATTTGGAAGGCGATAATTTGGCCGACGGCATAATCGGGAATATACATGCCGCAGAAGATGATGTGGGAATAAATCGCTAGCAGCGCCTGATCTTTTTTGCCAAAAATCGGGGCGTAATAATCATTCCAAATAGCCTTTGCCATTTCGATGGCTGCGATCTTTAGTTCCTCTGCCGTTGCCTTTGGATGCTGGTACATCCAGCGCCAAATTTCCATATCCAGCAGCGAAACGCCGGCGATTTCCAGCGTTTGCCACAACTCGTGGATCGCTCGCGCAGCGTTGTTTTTCTCACTGCCGTTGGTCAATCCCAACACCTCCAAATCACGCCCTTGGAATACAAAGGCAAATGCTTCCGTAAAGGCGGTATTTGGTACTCCCTCCAGCGTGTAATAATCGACATCGTTTAAGGTAAACACCTGTTCTACTGTATGCCCTAATTCGTGCATGGCGGTGTTAAAGCCTTTGTAATCCATCCCGCCTTTGGGTACGCGAGTGCGCAAATGGGCGAGATCGCGGCGCATTTTAGCGCCCATCGCGTGGCCGGCGCCGCGAGCGGCATCTACCTGGATATGTGCCTGGAGATAGTCCGCTTTCTCCGCTGTAAATCCTAATGTTTTCAATATGTTGGATATCTCGGATTGAAATGCTTGAACATCGGAATAGCGCTTTTGAACCACCTTGTCAAGTTGATCCTCCGGCACATCGTCGCCGGGCTTAAAACCGGGATACCAGATATCGAAAGCTTCCAAATCGCGCCCCAACCGCTGGCGCAACAGTGCGGCGATCTCTTTTAACACCGGCGCAGTGAGAATCTCTTTTAAAATCGCTTCTACATCTGCTTCGGGGATTTCCCGATCTGCTTGAAAGCGGCGATCGATTAGCGAGGGCGTTTGCGGCGTAAAGGGATCAACTTCTTGTTCTGCTTTAAATACGCTCAGCAGTATTTCGTAGCGCCGCGTTGCCTCCGGTTGCGCTACGATTCTTTCGGATGTTCCATGTTGAAAAACGGCATTTGTTTCCGGGTTCCAATCGACGTCCGAGTTTTCGATAACCGCCTGTGGAATCCCCTGCGAAATGATTCGCTCCATAACTCGCTGAATAAACTTTTGCCGTACCAACCCATCGGAGTTAGCGTATTGGGCTTTCAGTTCATCGCGCAATCCCCAATGGCTAATTAGCCGCAACCTTTCGGGAAAAAAGCGCTCGCCGTCTTGCGAAATTAGATTGTGCATGAAGAGGTTGTAACCATAAACATACGCTTCTGCCGCCGTATAGGCAGCGGTACGCTGTTGTTGGATATCGCCGGGAACGCGGTCGGCAAACTGTTCTGCCAGGCGAACTTCCGCCCATTTTTTACGCGGCCAGTGTTGGCCTGCAGAATTTTTCTCTTGCAAAGCGAGTAGGGGATAGTTCAATAAAATGATGAAGGCTAACTTGGTTTTAAACATATCTTCCGTAACGTGGGCAAACACATTAAAGCTGGCAAAGTTGTTATCGATGGGCAGCATCTCGTCTTCATCTACGTGGAGTGGCCAGTTAAAATCGCGGTAAATGCGGTGCAGGTTGCCGTAAAGCGATTCCAGGTTATTCTGAAAGCGCTCGAAAATTCGATCTAATTTTTTTACAGACGTAAAAAAATTATTCAAACAGAAATCCCGGAAATCTGCTTCGCTGCCATCGTTTTCTCGCCAGCGTTCGGCAACTTGTTGAACGCCGGTTTTAATTCGCTCCGATTGGGAATCACCGAACTGTTTGGTTAGCGTTTGGATCGTCTCATTTATGGTTTTTTCGGTTATCATTATTCATTCCTCTGAGGTCTTTGAAGTTTACTTCATCAAAACCATCTTCTTCACTTCTACCTGGCTGCCTGCCTGCAATTTGTAGAGATAAATTCCACTAACTACTTTTTGCCCCAAATCATTCGTGGCATCCCACCGCACGGAATGCACACCCGCTCCGCGATTTTCAGCCACCAATGTTTTTACCAATTGCCCGGTGATACTGTAAATTTCCAAGCTAACAAATGCAAAATTCGCAATCCGAAATCGAATATCCGTCGTGGGATTAAACGGGTTGGGATAATTTTGCTCA
>CAXHHS010000805.1:0-3746 GCA_964015645.1 uncultured bacterium | reverse complement strand
AAAATACCAGGCTTTATTCCCCCGTGCCTCCGGCGCTTTCTCCGTGCAGGCAAAAGCGTCGTTTGTTACCTATTACCAGGATTCCATATGGTCCGGCGATTACAGAACTTCAACCCAGCAGACGCCATATTTATTTGGTTATCCTTTAGATGCACAAGGAAATGTACTGAATAGCGCTGTACCCAAAATATACCGGCTGCCCTTTCAAACACAGGGAGTCGTCTGGCGGGTGTATAATGGAAAGAAATATCTCTTTATCAGCAGGAGCGGGGGAGATAACGGGAGTTTTGTTTATCGCGTTTTGGCGGAGGATTTGTCTCGAACAAGCCTTCCGGTTATTGATGCCACGTTTAATGTTCCCGCCGGCGGTGAGGATTTAAGCTTTAACGACCGGGGACAAATGCTTAATGTTTCGGAATCCGGGGCAAAATTTTTTCAAAAGCGGCCCTCTCCCTGGACAACATTTTACCCCTTCATCTTTTCAATTTCCGAATCCGTTTTATTCGAAGATGTTATTACCGCAATTCATGATAATTACCGCTCTTCATCGCCGCTTCAAACAGTACCCGGCGGCCTAAGCCTTTCCGCTTACCCCAATCCATTTAACAGCGAAATAACGATCTCTTATGCTGTAGAAGAACCATCAAAAGTAAGTCTCAGGATATACGATTTATTAGGCCAGGAAATCCACGCTCTCGATACATTGTCACAACAAGCGGGTGTGTATCGCATCAAATGGAATGCCGCTGCTTTTCCTTCCGGTATTTATATTGTTCAAGCAAGTATTAAAAATGCTATACGGAAAACGGAAAAAATTATTCTGTTAAAATAACTCTGAAGCGCCTGTCTAACCAATTTGAGCATAAGAAGGCAATCATGCGAAAAAATGCCATTATCTTGTTTAGCTTAATTCTATTTTTAGCAATACATGGCGGTGAAAAGGTTGTAGTGACCGCTCATCGCGGTGCATCCGGTTTGGCGCCGGAGAATACGATGGCTGCCGTGTTAAAAGCGGTGGAAATCGGTGCTGATTTTTCTGAAATAGACGTTCAGGAAACGCGGGATGGCGTAGTGATACTTTTACATGATACCAATTTGGCAAGAACGACCGGCGTCAATCGAAATATTTGGGAAGCGCCTTACGATAGTTTAAACGGGTTGGATGCCGGCTCCTGGTTTAAACCGGAATTTAAAGGAGAACCCATTCCAACCCTGTCATCGGTTATGGATTCGGTAAACGGGAAAATGAAGCTGAATATCGAACTGAAAATGAACGGGCACCAACAACAACTGGCTGAACGGGTTGTTAAGCTGATTGAAGAAAAAGCATTCCGTTCAAACTGTATTTTAACTTCCTTTGACTTTGAAATCATTGATAAAGTCCGGCAGTTAAACAAAAATATTCGGGTGGGATATATTTTCCGGGAGCTGCCACAAGATAAGGATGTATTTAGCGCAAACGTTGATATTTTAAGCGCCAACTGGGAATTAGTTGATAAAAACTTTGTAAAAACAGCGCAAGCTCACAATAAAGAAGTTCATGTTTGGACTGTGAATGAGGCCGCAGAGATGAAACGGTTGATCGACCTTGGTGTTAACAGCATCATTACGGACCGGCCGGATATCCTGGTTGGCTTATTGCAATAGAGATAAACCCTTCATTCTAAATCGGGATCAGGTTATGGATATTTTCGCATTAACATGTACCGTTTGGTTAAAACAATTTTCGATCTTACGAAAGAAGCGGATTCGGAGAAATGATATTCGACGCCATCTCCAACTTGTTTTTCTGATGATAATTGTGGTTGTTCCGAGCAATTCTCTATTTTCGGGAGATAAAATCATTATTGCACATCGTGGGGCCAGCGGATACCTGCCGGAACATACGCTGGCAGCGGCAACACTTGCTTACGCCCAGGGGGCAGATTACATCGAACAAGATGTGGTAATGACCAAAGATGACCGGGTAATAGTGCTTCACGATATTCATCTTGAGACAACTACCAATGTTGCCGAAGTTTTTCCTGGCAGGGCCAGGGATGACGGGCGTTTTTACGCTATCGATTTTACACTTGCGGAAATACGGCAACTTAAGGCAGTTGAGAGAATAAACCGGAAAACAGGCCAACCGGTTTTCCCCGGGCGGTTTCCGGCAAACCAATCGCGTTTTTTTGTTCCGACATTAAATGAAGAAATTGAGCTTATCCGGGGTTTGAACAAGGTTTTTAACAAAAATGTCGGCATTTATGTTGAGATAAAAGCACCGGCATGGCACCAGGAGGAGGGAAAGGATTTAACTCGCAAAACGCTCGATATATTGTATGAATATGGCTATAACGATGCGCAATCTACCTGTTTTATTCAATGTTTTGATCCGGCCACGCTCAAGCGGCTTCGTTTTGAATTGAAAACAGCGCTTCCCCTCATTCAACTGATTGGTGAAAATAGCTGGAATTTATCCAGCGCAGATTACACTGTGTTACAAACTTCCGAGGGGCTAAAAGAAATTGCTGCCTATGCTAACGGCATTGGCCCCTGGCTCAAGCATATTGTAACCGGTGTTGATGCAGACAATCAACCACAGATCAGCGACCTGGTGACAAACGCACAGTCCCTTGATTTATTAGTTCATCCCTATACCTTTCGAGCAGATCAATTGCCAAAACATATCAGTAGTTATGAAGCGTTTGTCCGGTTGTTTGCTTTCCGGATCGGAGTAGACGGTCTTTTTACCGACTATGTAGATTTGACCAGGGCAGCTTTTAATGATTAAAGCGGCGCCGTTCCAAATAACGATGGTTCTAATCTCTATTTGTTGTTGTATCGTCGAGATATTCAGTACCCTCGATATTTGAGAAACTACTTGTAGGCGGGATATAACTTGAATCCTTATTGGGATAATCCTCATAACTTAATGTATAAGAAAAATTTGCAACTTTTATCTTCCATAGTTACCTTCATAAACCGTTAGCCAATTAATCGTTTAACGAATAGCGTTATAAACAATTTGGCGGAAAATGCAGATCATTATTAGAAAATCATGTTTACATCGAATATTGCTGCTGTTAGTTTCAGTGATCATATTAAGCTGTGAAGATCAAGAAACATTAGCAAAATTTGGCGATGAAAGAATATCTCTTATCGAATACAAGGCTTACTTAAAAAACCTCAAAAAAAAAGCGCTCTCCAAAACCCACGAGCAACGCTTACAATTACTCAATAGATTAATTGATCAAAAACTGTTGGCTGAGGAGGCCTATCGCGCAGGTATCGATAGGGACCCTGATATTCAGCAAAAAGTGAAACTTTACTACCGGGGTATATTGCGGGATTACGTGAAGGAAAAGGAAATTTATGGGAAAGCAATCACTAAAGAGAGAGTCGAAGAGGGTTATCAGCTTCTCTCAAAACAGGTAACCTGCAAATACATTCTCCTAAAATTCCCGCCAAATGCCAGTGAGGAACAAATCGATTCCGTAAAACAAATTGCGGCTAAAATAGCTAAAGAATATCAAGCCGGAATGCCGGTAACACAGTTAGTAAAAGAATATTCAACACCTAATTATCATGCAGACGAATTTGGAAACATTGGCATAAACTGGCTGATACCGGTATTTACTCCTGAAATTCACCGAGTCATTGTCGATTTAAGGGCTGGTGAATTATCAGAGCCAATTCGAACGAATAATGCAATTCACCCTGTCTCTTATACACATCTCCGAGCCCACGCGACTCCATTGCATCTC
>CAXHHS010000804.1:0-3751 GCA_964015645.1 uncultured bacterium | reverse complement strand
TGAACACACTTAATTTAAAACTATGCTGTGTCCAATTCCATCTGAAGCAGAGCAAAATCGATTCACTTTATTGCCCACAAATATAAAGAAAAAAAGATAACTGAAAATGACCTATGGCTTTTTAAACATTCTCTTGAGATGGAGAATAAAGAGGTGTTTGTAAAGTACAATCAACAAATCAACCAAATTTTAAATGAGGCACCTTCTTTAAAACCAGCCATAGATTATGAAAAGGTAAGGGCTAAGCGCTTGCAGCGAGACATTAATTTACTGTTTGATAAATCATCTTTTATTAAAGAAATAAAGTCCATTTTTAGCGATGAGAATATAACAACAATAGATCGCGAAACATTACGTGATATTGAAAATCGAAGTTTCTGGCATGAAAGGATTTATTCAGATTTGGTATTCCTTACATTAGAAAATACAATACATACAGAATCAATGTCTCTGAACGATATTTTGAACATAATCAACAATACCGATTGGGACAATTTTTGTATAGGGAAAATTTATAATTATCTGAAGCAAGGCACTATCAAAACCTCCAAGGATTTGGATATAAAAGCCAATGATGTCGCTTTTTCACAAAACCAAGAAAACTGGATTAAAAATTGGTGTTTGCGGCATTATGACAAAATTGATTTCAAGACTGCAATTGAAACACATGATGATCACTCATATACTTTGGTAGAAGAAAAAGCAAATTATTTGCGATATTTCTTGGAAAAATTCGATTTAGAATATTCCCGATCGGTTTATCTCGATATGCTTTCGTTTGCCTGGGATGGTTCGGGAATTAAGTACCTGGAAAGCAAATTGTCCAAAGAAGAAATTACCGAAAGAATCCTTGATAATTTGGAAGAAGGAATTAAAAATCATCAAGTTCTCTTAAACCACCTCAATTTTTGTCGTGAAGAAAATGTAAAAGAAGCAATTCCATTTGCATCAAAAGTAGTCATTGACTCAAACTCATTCCAATCGACACGTGAAGCAGCATTAGGTGTAATTGCCAAATTATCTGGAACTTTAAAAGAGTTGGAGCAAATATTACCGCAAATCAAGGATGAGTTTAGATGGATAGTTATACGTCAACTTTTTGAATCCAAAAGCGGAAACCTCAGAAATTTTCTGTTTAAAATTCTTGAGAACGAAGAAGAAACGGAAAAAATAAAAGCAGCTGATTTTTTAATTAGATTTCAGGATTTAAGAGGTTTAAAGTTTTACACTGAATGGATAAGGAAGAATAAACAATTCCCTGATACAGAATATGGAAGCTCCCCACTGTTAGATTTAAGAACAATTGAAGCACTCCCGTATCTATTTGAGATATTGGAATTGAGCTACGAAATTTCTGAATCGGATGAAATTTTTGAAAGATTGGACCATGTTGTTTTGAATGCATTCAGCGAAATTACTTTACATTCTAATCAAGATAAAAATTACCGTGAAATAAAAAATGCAATTGAAGATTTTATTAATCGGAAAAGAGAAAAATACGAAAAAGTCAAATACCTTTACATCTTTCTGGAAAGATTAGAAAAAAGGTATTATGTCAGCAAAGGTGAAAATCAAACGATAGATAAAGCTCTTAATACTCTACAAAATATAAACCTTTAAGATTGTTTCACTGCATCGCAATTGCTTTCATTTTATCACACCAAAATCTACAGTATACTATACAAAATTCACAAAAATTGTTCAGTATATTGAATTTATTGTACAAAAACCCGTTTACAGAAAATAACTCTCCATCTTCCCAAATAATTTTTCCCATTTTAAAAAGATTCCAAAACAATTAAATTTCCCCTCATCATCAATGAATACTTTGAGGAGGATAAACCACCAATCCGAATCCAGTCTATCCTGCTTGTGCCTGCGGTATTCACTCTGTCGAAAAAAACTACGAATTTCAGGAGGTTTAAAACATGTCAGAAAAAATTGTCGAATGCGTACCGAATTTCTCCGAAGGCCGGAATAAAGATGTCATCGATCAAATCACTGCCGAAATTACTGCCGTTTCCGGGGTAAAACTGCTTTCTGCGGAAATGGGTGGAGATGTAAATCGCACCGTTGTTACATTTATCGGCCCGCCGGATGGGGTTCAGGAAGCAGCGTTTAAAGCGATCAAAAAAGCGTCTGAGCTAATTGACATGAGCAAACACAAAGGCGCACATCCCCGCATGGGTGCAACCGATGTCTGCCCCTTTGTTCCGGTGAACGGTGTGACGATGGCGGATTGTGTGGAGATTTCTAAAGCTGTCGGCAAACGGGTGGGCGATGAGTTGGGCATTCCGATTTACTTGTATGAAGAATCCGCCACAAAGCCGGAATGGAAAAGCCTCGCTACAGTTCGCTCCGGCGAATATGAAGCGTTGCCTAAAAAACTAAAAGAATCCTATTGGAAACCCAATTTCGGCCCGGTGGAATTTAATGCCAAAGCCGGTGCAACCGCTGTTGGGGCACGGGAATTTTTGATTGCATACAATATCAATTTGAACACCCGAGATAAAAACCTGGCAATGGATATCGCTTTCGAGTTGCGTGAAAAAGGCCGCAGCGTGCGTACCGGGGACATTCACCCGGTGTACATGAAAGGCGATTTGGTAAAATATCGTGAAAATCATTATCCCTGCGGCGATTGCGACTTTGCCGGCAAAACGTTTGAAGAGACACGAAAGCACGTTCAAAGCGAGCATGATTATGATATTTATGATTTAATGAAAGATCATGGTTCCGATCCGGAAAATCCCATCGGGTGGTCGGTTAAGCAGCCGGGCAAATTTAAAAATGTTCGGGCAATCGGCTGGTACGTAGATGAGTTTCGCCGGGCGCAGATTACCATCAATTTTACGAATTACAAAATTACGCCGCCGCATGTTGTGGTAGAAGCGGCGCGTGAAATGGCCGCAAAACGAGGCGTTGTTGTCACCGGGTGCGAAGTGGTTGGCCTGGTGCCGTTTCAATGGATTTACGAGGCGGGCAAATATTATCTTCGCAAACAGGGAAAATCTGCCGGCGTGCCGGTTGCCGATGTTATCGAAACCGCGATACAATCGCTGAATTTAAACGATGTCGTTCCGTTTGATCCGGAAGAAAAAATTCTCGGCCTCCCGAAATCCGCCATAGATGATCTGATAGCGTTAAAAACTAGCGAATTAGTGCATGAAGTCAGCCGTGATACCCCGGCTCCCGGCGGCGGTTCTATTGCTGCTTTGGCCGGTTCTCTTGGCGCAGCTTTGGCTTCAATGGTCAGCAATTTAACTATCGGCAAAAAAGGATACGAAGCCGTTGAGAATGATTTGTTGGATTTAGCCGAAAAAGCGCAAGAAGTTAAAGATCAACTGCTAAAAGCAGTTGATGATGACACTAACGCATTTAACGCTTACATAGATGCCACCCGCTTACCGCAGGGAAACGAGCAAGAAAAAACACATCGCGAGACAGCGATCCAGGATGGCTTGAAGCAAGCCGTGAACGTTCCCTTAAACACCGCCCAACTCAGTTCTAAAGCATTAAAAATTTGCAGTGAAGTAGCGGAGAAGGGCAATGTCAACTCCATTACGGATGCCGGTGTCGGTGCACAAATCGCATTTACCGGAGTTCTGGGCGGCATCTTTAACGTATTAATCAATTTACCGCAAATCAAAGATGAGCAATTTAAATCCGATATGAAATCCACGTGTGAAAAGTTAGAATCCGGTGCCAGGGAAATTCTTGATGCGACATTGGGTTTTGTGAAGGGAAAGAT
>CAXHHS010000803.1:0-3767 GCA_964015645.1 uncultured bacterium | reverse complement strand
GGCAAAATGCCTTTACCAAAATCTCCTGACCACTTCCCCGGATGATACCCATATCCAATCCCGGTTGGCAGATATTGCCCGATTTTTAGCGCCAAAACCGCCTCCTAAAGTTGCCCAAACCGAACCGCCGGCATCAATTTCGGTACCAGCGCTCAGCAATTTGCAAGAGATGATCGATCAGGCACAAGACGGCGGCACGTTGGAATTGGCACAGGGGGTGTTTAAGTTGTCTGAGTCGCTGGTTATCAAAAAATCGATTCGCTTGAAAGGAGCCGGGCCGAACCACACGCTGATTATTTCCCGGGCAGCCAAAAATGCGATTGTGGTGGAAAATACCGCCAAACTGACTGCTTCCGGTATTGGCATCGAAAACGAGGGGATTAAAGGCGTAAACATCCTGGTGGTTAAAAATGGCAGCGTTAATCTCGATAACTGTGCCTTCAAAAAAGCGGCGTTCGACGCCACGACAAAAACTGGCGGCAGCGGCATTGTTTTTGAAGGCAGCAGTGGCGGCGGCGTTCTCAACAGCCGGTTTTCGGAGAATTATGTCGCTATCAAAATTACCGCGGCAGCACAGCCCCGGCTGCACAAAAACGAGCTTTGGAACAACTATACCGGTGTGGAAATTTCCGGCGAAGCGCGCCCGCTGCTAACGGAAAACCGCATTCGCGCCAACGGCAATAACGGCGTGATGGTGTTAGGCAATGCCCAGCCCAGCCTGGAAGGCAATAAAATCCAGGAAAACAAAGCCAATGGCATTTTTTACGATACTCAAAATTACAGCGGCAAAGTGCAGAAAAACCAGGTTGTGCGCAACGAAGAATTCGGCATACTGCTGGCCGGGGCCTCCCAACCGATTATGGAGAACAACGAAATTAAATTGAATAACGCCGGTGGCATTTTATACAAAGATAAATCGCACGGTATTATTCGCAATAGCGAAGTTCAAGGCAATAAATTTTGGGGCATCCGCATCCTCAATAACGCTAAACCTACCGTGCAGGGCAATACCATAAAAGGCAACACCGGCGACGGCGTGGAGGTATTAGACAAAGCCCAACCGACCATCGAGGGCAACCATATTACCCAAAACGGCGGCGACGGCATTAGTCTTTTGATTACCAAAGACGGCGGCCATCTCCGCAACAACACCTGCCGCGGCAACCAGGGCTACGGCATTAGTATCCTCAAAAACGCCCGCCCCACGCTGGTGAACAACATTACCGGCGGAAACCACGAGGGGAATATTTATGAGGAAGTGGCGGCTAATTGATTTTTAGGGGGTTATTATTGCCACGGATTTACACGGATATTCACGGATTATTTTTTTAGAAGACAAACCGTTTGAATTCTACTTTTTCTTTTCCGAAGTTGATGAGAAGACCGACTTTCATACCAGTTGCTTTCAATTCGTTCAGTAATTGCGCTTCATCTTGCGAATTGTAGTGTTTGGCTACTTTTAATTCGACAATAACGGTTTCATCCACCAGCAAATCCGCAGCATACTCTCCCACAATAACACCTTTGAATTTGACTTTCATTGCCGGCTCCATTTCCACCGAATGGCCTCGTTGGAGCAATTCAACCTGCATAGAGCGCTGGTATACTTTTTCCAGAAAACCGTAGCCAAGAACATTATAAACTTCAAATGCGGCACCGATGATGGCCTCGGTTGTTTCTTTGTATTTTAAGCCCATATTATCCTGTCCTATTGTTTATTTCTTTAGCCACAGATGGGCAGGATATACACGGATTAAAATTTATAAAAAAATCCGTGCAAATCCGTGTACATCCGTGGCAAATAAAAATTCCCCCACTCGTTGTTCTCTCTCCGTTCGCCGGTCGCTTCGTCCCTTCGCTTCCGCTCTCTCCGTTCCAACAACTCGTGCTCAAGCGTAGCTCCGCGAAACAGGTAAAGCCGGAGCGGGCTGTCAACTGACCTGCGGGACGAACACCAGGCGGAAGCCAACAGAGTCGTAGCGATTGCCCGGGCGGTCGGAGCTGCGATACGCCGAACGGCAACCCTGCGCATAGCCGCTCCAGCCGCCGCCGCGCAACACACGGTTCGAACCCTTGGGCGGCCCTGTTGGATTTTCGACAATTCCTTTCTTTTTACATTCGTTGTAATAATTTTCGCCATACCAATCAAGGCACCATTCCCAAACATTACCGTGCATATCGTAAAGTTTCCAGGCATTGGGCAGGTAGCTGCCAACCGGGGACGTTTTCTGCAAAAACTTGCCTTTGGGATGATTGTTATAGGGGTAATTTCCGTTATAGTTGGCCTGATCGGCCGTTAAGTTTTCCCCGGTATTAAAAGGCGTGGTAGTACCGGTACGGCAAGCATATTCCCATTCGGCCTCGGTCGGTAACCGAAAGGTGCCATTTAATTTCTCGCTTAACCATTGGCAATATGCGTTTGCATCATTCCAGCTAACATAAATAACCGGGTGATTTTTATCTTTTTGTTCTTTGCCTTTTACATCGCAGCGCCATTTATCGTCAGTTTTGTAGTCGCTGCTCCTGACGAACGCTTCGAATTGCGCAATCGTAACCGGGTATTTTGCCATATAAAAATCGCTCAGTTTAACTTGGTGCTGAGTTTCGTTTACTCTTCGATCAACTTCGCGATTGGGGCTGCCCATTTGAAAAGTACCACCTTTAATAAGCACGAATGACATTTCATAATAAAATTGCTGTGCCATATCCATCCCGGTAAAATCAATTTCCTGCAAAAAATTGATATTTTCAAGCGCTTCTTTGGCAATCCAATATTCCAGAATGGATTTATGGGCAAATTTCCAGTTTCCTTCGGCATCGCGGGTTAACAGCGACTGCCCGGTAATTTCATAATCTTGCAAATCAATATTGTTTTGCCGGGCAACTTCAATCGCAGCATCTTTTTTCAGGAACAGCATGTCGGTTTCTTTACGCTGCCGGTAAATTTCCAGCGCTACGAACCTGGAGTATTGGTGCAGGTCATCTTTAAATTTTTCCCGGCTGCTGCTTTGGTGCTTGCGCTTATTGGCTTCCCGCTCGATCCATTTTTCCACCAGGACTTCGTAAATTTCATAGGTCACATCGAAAGTTTGATCGCTGTCTACCAAATAATCGATGTAACTGAGCAGCATCGGGCGCACCATCAGCCGGGGAGAATTTTGAACGATGGTGGCAGCGGTTTTCTTTTTTTGGCGATTCCAGAATTTTAAAATCCCGTATTTTTTGTTCAGATAGCGGGTAATTTCTGTGCTGTCAAACGGCGAGAGGTAAAATTTGGCCAGGGTGTGGAATCCTTTATCGTCGAAGCGGGGAATTTTCAATTCGTAGGGTTCGCTCTCCTGCCCGGGGAAATACTGGGTGCGGCTGGTAATCACCACCTCCCGGAAATCGCGCACGGTTTCGATAATTTCATCCAGGCGGCGGCGAAAGCGCTCGTCATCCGATAAACCATCCGGTTCGGCTGGTGGTATTAGGTGTTTATCTTCGTCGAAGGCATCCAGCAACAAAATGGTATTGGGAACTTCTTTCGGGTCGATTTTCTTGATTTGATCTAAGATGCGCGAGTCCCCAAACGGGAAAAGCCGGATGGTATGCTTCCTGCGAAAATTGAAAAACGCGGTGTATTGAACGTAAAGGTTGATCATAAAGGTGGTTTTGCCCATGCCGGAGTCGGCGAGTACCAGGTAAAATTTATCGCTCTCTTTTTTCTCGTTAAAGGCGACTTTCATAAAAAACGGGATCAAGGGACTTTTGGAAACAAACTTATG
>CAXHHS010000802.1:0-3779 GCA_964015645.1 uncultured bacterium | reverse complement strand
CTGGTTTTACCAGTGGTAAAATATCCGAATCGCTGCCAATCGCAGCAATTCGCCCATTCGAAATTGCTATCGCTGTATGGCGATATAAATTCGGTTCCGCTGATTGAAAAACTTTAGCGTTGTAGATAACCAGGTTGGGGTGAACGTAGGTATTCGCGGACATAACGTTGTAAAATACAAATTGTCTTTAAATAAAAAACCCCGTCGTTTTTACGGGATTTTTTGAATTAGGAACGCCTATGAAATAAAGTCGAGAAGTTGCTGCCAAAATCTATTTATCGCAACAATCCTTATCGTCGCATCGACTCGTATTGATAATCTAACCTTTGCTGTAGAAAATCCTCCTGGGCATGCATAATGGGATTTTCATCGGACTCGGCAGCGGGTTTGATTTCATTTTCGTCCTGTTCCGTGTGCATAAAATCTTCATCGAACCCGCCTTCCAGCTCTTCCAGAATTTGATGGTCGCGCTTTTTCTGATAATATTCTTCATTAATTTGCCTCGCGCGCCTGGCAATTACCATTACCGCTTCGTAAAGGTTTTCTGATAATTCCAAAATTTTGCCAATATCTTGTGTTTTTGCCGGCATTTCATTCCTCCGTTTGGGTAAATTTTAAAAAAGAATCAAGAATATAATCGGCTATTTTTCGTTTGCCAAAAGTAATTTTAAAAAATCAAGTGCGAAAAATCGTCTGGCTCCTTTTTGAGCCAACAGAAACGATTTTTACCGGTGCGCCGGTAATTTGTTCGAGGTAGTCCAAATACTGTCGCGCAACTACCGGGAGCGCTTCCCAGCTTTTAGCTGCTGTTGTGGGTTGTTTCCACCCGGGCAGTTCTTCGTAAAGCGGTTCGCAATTTTGTAACACACGCAAATCCGTAGGGAATTCGTTTAAGGTTTTATCATTATAGCGATAGCCGGTGCAAACTTTAATTTTCTCAAACTTATCCAGCACATCCAGTTTGGTGATCGCCAGCGAGTTGATTCCGTTAATGCGCGCAGCATAGCGAGCAATAACGCCATCAAACCAACCGCAGCGTCGCGGGCGGCCGGTAGTCGCTCCAAATTCCTGGCCTTCTTTACGTAAAAATTCTCCTTGTGCATCCAGTAATTCCGTTGGGAAAGGCCCTTCGCCAACGCGAGTAGTATAGGCTTTAATAACGCCTAACACTTCATTGATTTTGGTGGGGCCAATTCCGACGCCGATACAGGCGCCGCCGCTTACCGGGTTGGATGATGTTACATAAGGATAAGTCCCGTGATCGACATCTAACAATGTCCCTTGCGCGCCTTCTAGTAAAACGGATTTCCCGGATTCAATCGCTTCGTTCAAGTAAACCGAAACATCTTTAATGTAAGGATCGATGATTTTATCAAAATCGAGGTATTCTTGAATAATCGCCTCGATATCCAGAGGCAGCTTGCCGAACACTTTGTTGAGCAATTCATTTTTTTCTTCCAAATTGCGGCGGAGTTTTTTCTCGAATGTCGATCTATCCAGCAAATCAACGATGCGAATTCCCTTACGATTGGCTTTATCAACATACGCCGGGCCAATTCCCCTACCGGTAGTGCCGATTTTATTAGCGCCTTCTTTTTCTTCGCTGGCAGTATCCAGGAGTTTGTGATAGGGCATTATCAAGTGCGCTTTTTGGCTGATCCACAAACGACCCTCTATCTTGATTCCCTGGTTTTCCAAAAGGCGGATTTCCTCCATTAATGCAAACGGATCGATCACAACACCATTGCCGATAACGCATTCTACATCCGGGTGCAAAATGCCGCTGGGAATTAGATGCAGAATATACTTTTTATCGCGAATAATTACCGTATGGCCGGCATTTGCACCACCCTGGTAGCGGGCGGCAATATCAAAATCGTTGCTCAATAAATCTACAATTTTGCCTTTTCCCTCGTCGCCCCATTGGGCGCCAACAACGACTACGACAGACATGGTTTGCCTCTTGGATTTGTTTGTTGACTATAGATTTGTTTGTCAAATTTCGTGAAGTTTTTTACGGATGGTGTTTTGATCATGAAGATGCTCGATACTGGATACTCGATATTTATTACCAGTATCCAGCATCATTTATCTTATCAACACTACCAAATTAAATCACAACTAAAAACTTGCAACAGCGGAGGTAACGCTTGAATAGTTCTCAAAAACATCGTTTAGTTTGGTAATTTCGAGCAGGTTTTGCACCAGGGGAGTTGGGTTAGCCAGTTTGAGTTCTCCGCCATTGTTTTTATAGGTATGAAGGGCATTAATCAAAATGCCTAACCCGCTGCTATTCATTCGGTTTACCAGCCCGAGATCGATAACAACTTTCAAGATTCCATCATCCAGCATGCTGTTGATTTCATCGTTTAACTGTCCTGCTTCCGGTCCTCCCATCACGTCGCCTTCCAGATGAATAACGACGACTTCACCTTGTTGTTCTCTTTTAAAGTTCATGGATTATCCAGGGTTATCGTTTTTTTACAGCAACTTTAGAAGCTTTACGTTCTTCCCATTCTACTAAGACGGGTGACGCAACGAAAATTGATGAATAGGTACCGATAATAACGCCACAAATTAGAGCAAATGCAAAATTTTTAATAATTTCCCCGCCAAAGAAATATAAGACGGCAACCACAATCAATGTTGTTCCCGATGTTACAATTGTGCGGGAGAGGGTTTCGTTGATGCTGCGGTTTACCAAGTTCGTATAACCGGCAACGTGGCGTTTAAACATTTTCAAATTTTCCCTAATGCGATCGAAGACAACAATGGTATCGTTTAGCGAATACCCGATAATGGTTAGAAGCGCAGCAATAATCGGCACCGTAATTTCGATATCTAACAGCGAGAAAATACCTAATGTGATAATGATATCGTGAAACAGTGCCAGAACAGCACCAACGCCAAATCGAAATTCAAAACGGAACATGATATAAACGAGAATTAGCGCCATCGATGCTAAAATTGCCAGAATCGCATCGGTAACTAACTCCTGGCCAATTTTGGGGCCAACACTTTCTCGCCGGCGTTCGATGATGTTATAATCAGGGAACGCGCTTTGTAATCCGGAAAAAACTGTGTTTACAACGCTGGAATCGGCAAGTGTTTCCACGTCAAGCTGAACGGAAATATCCTGGTTGGTGCCGTAATGTTTGATTTCCGAATTCTCCAAACCATGATCAACAAAAATTTGGCGAACTTTATCAATTGGAATATCAAGCAGTGTTTGAGGATTGTTACTATCTTCAAAGCGTAATTCAATAAAAGAGCCACCGCGAAAATCGATACCGAACCGCGGGCCACCGTGCAAAATTAGCGAAACCAGTGAAACCAGGATCAGAATTCCCGATATTATAAATGTTGTTTTCCGCAGGCTCATGAACTCAATTTTAGGATTATGTAGAAGCCGCATTTCGTATTTATCTCCTTTTTCTCAAAAAATCTATATACTCATTTGTTTCATTATTTTTTTAGACAGCATTAATTCAAACAGTGTGCGCGTTACAAAAATCGCCGTGAACATACTGGCACCGATACCAATCATTAAAGTTGTTGCGAAGCCGCGAATAGGGCCGGTGCCAAAGTTGTAAAGCACAACCGCGGCAATAAACGTGGTAACATTGGCATCCAAAATGGTGATAAAAGCGCGGCCGTACCCGGTATCGAGCGCTTGCCAAACGGATTTTCCTTTATCTAATTCTTCCCGAATGCGTTCAAATATCAGCACGTTGGCATCTACAGCCATACCGATGGTTAAAATAATTCCGGCAATGCCG
>CAXHHS010000801.1:0-3782 GCA_964015645.1 uncultured bacterium | reverse complement strand
GAACCAGGCTTTTTGAGCGGTATTTTGCAACGCGACATCAAAGTAAAGCTCTTGCCAGTAACCCAGGGCGTCGGAGATGTGGAGGCTTTTTTCTGTTGCCACTTCCGGGCGTGGCGGGAGTTGTTTAGGAAGACCGGTTCCTTCGGCAGAGAAATTGAGGATGGTGGGAGAGCTTGGAGCATCGCTCTCGATCACCAGGGAGCCGCTTTCCGGGCCGTTGTTGATGGGCGTGAATTTGATTTGAAAGGTTCTTTCTGATCCAGCCGGTGCCGGTCCCATGGGAAAAGCGCCGGGCGGAGGGAGTTGGGGAATAATACTGAATTCATTCTCGGCATTATTGTTAAAGGTCATGGAAAATATCGTCATAGGGCCAGAGCCGGTGTTCTCTGAAGTAATATTCTGTGTGTTCGTATTACCAACCGTTACCGGGCCGAGATCAGCCGAGCTGGGTGTAAAGCTCATTACCGGTGCTTCCACGCCTTCACCATTACAGGTGATAGTTACTGTTGGTGAATCAGGGTCATTGCTGCTGATCTCGAAGGTTGCAGTTTGAGAACCGCTGCTGCTCGGTGTAAACGTAATATCAAATGTCGCGCTATTGCTTGGCGCAATACTCACCGCACCACCATCTTCCGACCAATCGCTGCTGCCGGTGGCTTGAGAAATGTCGCTGACATTGAGTGTTGCAGTGCCGGTATTCTCAATGGTAATCGTTTGAGAGGCGTTATCGCCAATGGCTACTTCGCCAATATCATGGTTTAGTGGCGATGCAACGATGTTCGGCTCCAGTGCTGCTACGCCTTCACCATTACAGGTAACGGTTACTGTCGGTGAATCGGGATCGTCGCTGCTGATCTCGAAAGTTGCACTTTGAGAGCCAGCACTTGTTGGAGCAAAGGTGATGTCGAAGGTCGCGCTTTCATTCGGCGCAATGCTTTCGGTGACGCCATCCTCTGACCAATCGCTGCCGCCAGTGGCTTGCGAGATGTCGCTAACATTTAGTGTTGTAGCGCCGGTATTTTCAATGGTAATGGTTTGCGAGGCGTTATCACCAATAGTTACCTGGCCAACATCATGGTTTAATGGTGATACAACGATGTTCGGCGCAACACCTTCCCCCTGGCAAGTTACCGTTGCAGTTGATTCATCAGGATCGTTGCTGGTGATCTCGAAAGTCGCGGTTTGGGACCCGACGCTTGTTGGCGCAAAAGTGATGTCAAAAGTAGCACTGTTATTCGGCGCAATACTTACCGAACTGCCATCTTCCGACCAGTCGCTGCTGCCGGTGGCTTGCGATACGCCGCTGACATTCAACGTCTCCGTGCCGTTATTTTCAATCGTAATGGTTTGGGAAGCGTTGCTGCCAATTTCTACCTGGCCGAGATCATGTGAGAGTGGAGAGACGCTTATTTCCGGCACCCTGAGATCCAGGACGATGTCAGAAGGAAAGCCGAGGTCGTTAACAATCGTTTGCTGGCCGCCGCCATTCAGGTTCGCACTGCGAATTCGTTCGCGGCTCAAGTGGCCATCACCAAAATACATTTTATTGTTACCAACATCCAGTGCGATACCCAATGGATCCCTGGCATTTGTAACCAGGGTATCTCTATCGCTGCCATCCAGGTTGGCACGGCCAATTCGGGGATTTGAGGTTGCGGATTCGGTAAAGTACATCTTCCCATTGGTAAGATCCAATGCGATATCCGTTGGAGCAGCACCAATGCCGAGATTAATCAGGTTTTCCTTATTATTGCCATCCAGATCGGCACGCTTAACGCGGTTTCTATTACGATCCACCCAATAAATCTTTTCACCGGTTATATCCAATGCAATACCTCGTATCGTGGCATTGAAAGCTTCGGTGATCAAGGTAACTACATTGTTCCCTTCAAGGTCAGCACATTTTATAAACTCTCCTTCGGCCCAATACGTTTTCCCAGCACCGACATCCAGTGCAATACCAGATGGAAAATCTAGCCCGCTGACCAATACTTCCACATCACTGCCATCCAGGTTTGCACGGCTAACAGTGTTTCTAGTGGTCCAATACATCTTTTCAGCAATTACATTCAGCGCGATACTGGCTAATACAAGATCTTGCCCGGTAACCAGGGTGTCTATATCGCTACCATCCAGGTTGGAGCGGTAAATTTCATTATCGTCAGAATCGAGAAAATACATCTTTTGTTGGGCCAGGGCCGCTTGCCAGCTGCTGCTTAAAAGAATTAATAAACAAATAAATACACCAGTGATGGTTTGTTTTAACATGACAACCTCCTTTGGGTTGGTTATTGGTTGGTGATTTGTTAGCCATTGCTTCCCAATCGTTTGGGATTGATTATTTTTTATGGGTTGTTTCTGCCGATTCATAATAATTCTCCTTTGGTTTTGGTTATCTATTTCGCTATCTCTATTTAATTCTATCTTCCCTGCTGCCAACACAGCCGCTTGCGCATACAGCTTGATATTCTTTTCTAATCGTTGCATAAAATGTAGAAAAATCAGGAAGGGAGAGCCTTACACTGGTGTAACATAAAAGGGTAAATTTGTAACATTTGGAGGGAAAATTGGGGAATAATACCAATTCTAAGCGATAAGTTTGCAGAATAAGGGAGAACTGCTTATGTTAATTTTCGGGAACAATTAAAGCAGGAAATTATAGCGAAGGGCATGTCACCACTACGTGGTTTTGGCGACTCTTAGACATTTTTACTATAAACATACCACCGCTACACGGTTATTGCCAATCCAACCCCGGTAGAGGTGAAATGTTTATAGAAAATTGTAGCATCATCTCGTTCAAAATAGGCAAAGCCAGCAACAACTACTGATGCTGTTTTTGATATTCGGAAGGAGAACAATCGAATTTTTTGCGAAATGTTTTTGTGACATAATTAGGGGTGTTAAATCCACAGGTGTAGGCAATTTCCGCAACAGTCGCGGCTTGTTGGCGGAGCATCTCCGCTGCGTGCTCCAATCGTACCGAAAGCAGCAACTCATTGGTGGTTTGGTTGGTAATTGCTTTTAATTTGCGATGAAGCTGCATACGGTGCAAACCGATGGATTCGGCAAGCTCTGCCACGCCAAATGTCTCATCACCCATATTCTCTTTGATGGTGGCCAGCACGCGTTCCAGAAAGGCTTCATCCATGGAGTTGAGCGATTTAAAATCCGCTTTTAAAATATCCGTTGTCGCGAATTTCATCCGCAGCTTGCGGCGCTGCTCGATAAGATTTTTTACCCGCACCCTCAGTTCTTTGACGCTAAAGGGTTTGGTGAGATAATCATCCGCCCCGGTTTCCAGGCCCTCGATTTTGCTGTCTTCACCGGCTTTAGCAGTTAGAAGAATTACTGGAATATGGCTGATGCGTTCATCGGTCTTCAACTTTTCGCACAGTTGGTAGCCGTTCATCTCCGGCATCATTACATCGCTGACGATGAGGTCGGGAATCGCTTCCACGGCTTTCTCCAATCCTTCTTTGCCATTTTCCGCTTCCAGCAATTGGTATTGGGCGTTTGAACCTGTGAGAGAATCGCGGATATAGCCGCGCATGTCGGGGTTATCTTCGACCACAAGGATGATTTCGGATTTTGGATTTTGGATTTCGGAATCTTCACTATTGCTGGCAGCAGGTTGGGGCGGCGCATGTGACATCCCCCTTAATCCCCCTTCGAAGGGGGAAACTGATTCGATTTCCCCCTTCGAAGGGAGGCCGGGAGGGATGTCAACAACCTCTTGTTCTTGCGACTGCTTTTTGCCTACCGGCAACTGAATAATAAAC
>CAXHHS010000800.1:0-3785 GCA_964015645.1 uncultured bacterium | reverse complement strand
AAAGAAGATCGGGCACCTGGTTCTCCGTTACCACTCCGAAAACCAAAGCCTGAAAAAACAAATTTCCCTAAATGAAATTTTCCCGGAAATTATTGGGCAAAGCCAGGAGATTCGGGAGATTAAAGAAACGGTTACAAAAGTTGCCAATGCCAAAGCCAGCGTTTTAATTGAAGGCGAAAGCGGAACCGGGAAAGAATTAATCGCGCGGGCGCTGCATTATCATTCGCCGCGAAAAGAGAAATTGTTTGTACCGGTATTTTGCGGTGGCCTTACGGAAAGTTTATTGGAAAGCGAACTCTTTGGCCACAAAAAAGGCGCCTTTACCGGCGCAATCGAAAATAAAATCGGGCTGTTTGAGGAAGCCGATGGCGGCACGATATTTCTGGATGAAATCGGCGACATCAATCTCAATATCC
Organism: uncultured bacterium; assembly: GCA_964015645.1. Classification (GTDB taxonomy): domain Bacteria; phylum Calditrichota; class Calditrichia; order RBG-13-44-9; family J075; genus CAXHHS01. The sequence continues at coordinate 3,369 of CAXHHS010000800.1, read as the reverse complement.
AAACCAAGCTCTTGCGAGTTATTCAAGAAGGCGAAATTAAACGAGTTGGCGAGTCAAAAATTCGCAACGTTAATGTCCGGATTGTTTCCGCGACAAATAAAGATTTGTGGCAGGAAGTACAGCAGAAAAATTTCCGGGAAGATTTATATTACCGGCTGAATGTTATTAACATCAAAATGCCAGCGCTGCGGGAACGGGGCGATGATATTAAAATTCTTGCAGACTATTTTTTGAAAAAATTCGCCCGCGAAAACGGTAAACCGATTAAAGGATTCGCTTCCCCGGCAATAGATGCCTTGCTCGCCTACCAATGGCCCGGCAATATCCGCGAATTGGAAAATACCATCGAGCGGGCGGTGATTATGGCGCAGTCTTCCCAAATAACCCCGGATTTGTTAAATTTAAGCAAAACTCGTGTTAGCGACCTGATCGGTAAATCGTTAAAAGAGGTCGAAAAAGCGGTCATTAAAGAAACATTGGAAATGACAGGCAACCATCGCGCTCGTACAGCCGAGATTTTGGGTGTTTCCAAACGCTGGCTGCAATATAAAATAAAAGAGTGGGACTTAGATAAACGGTGAATCGTATTCGTGTGTTCCGGTATTCGAGTCGTTTGACAAGTTTGATTTAATAAGTTAAGCCTCTACGCTTCGACTCCGCTCAGCGTGACACAGCAGCCATCCTGAACGGAGTCGAAGGATGCACCAGCTTGCCGAACTGCTTGAATGTTTAACCACTTAAATACCAATTAGTTACAAGTTGTCAAAATGATCAAAAAAATTATTGCATACCTCTTTTTGTATACCGCATTGTTCGCCAATGATTGGCAAACGGCGACATCGTTAAACACACCGCGCCATGGCGCTTCGGCCGTGGAATTAGATGGCTTTATTTATGTTTTAGGCGGGGCAACTACCGGCGGGGCTATCCTAAATAGCGTGGAGCGATTTAATCCGGCAACCGGTATTTGGGAAGATAATGTTGTTCCATCATTTGAGAAACCGCGCTTAGATGCCGCTGCTATTGTTTATGAAGGTTCGATTTATTTGATGGGCGGTTTAAACCATGAAGGCGAGGTTACCAAAGATGTAGAAGTTTATCTCCCCTCTCAAAATACCTGGATTGAAAGCGGGGAAATGCGCCGCGAGCGGCGTGGCCATTCCGCGTTTATCGTAAACGACAGTATTTGCGTTTTGGGCGGCATCCGCGATAACGGCGAGTTCGTTTCCGAAATTGAATGGTATAACGCACCGGAAGAGCGTTGGGAGGAAGCGGAATCGAATATTGCCGAGCCTATTTTTAAACCGTTTGGCGGTGCGGCAAATAACTCGGTGTTTTTGTTAGGCGGTATCGTAAATTTCCCGGTAAATAAAGTCAATATCGGAATGGTGAATAGCGATTGGCAATTTAATTGGAACAGCGGGGCGCCATTGCAAGTTGCCCGCGGTAATGGCGCATCCACCGTTTTTGGGGATAGCATTTTGATGATTGGCGGGATCACCAGCACTTCTGCTGCGACGAATTTAGTGGAAATTTATAATATGCAAACAGATAGCATCGAAACGCTGCCGCCCTTACCAACCGCGCGTATTGGAGCCGTTGCCGTAACCATTAGTGATACTGTCTACGTTATCGGTGGTTATGAAAGTGATCCCAATCAGCCAGGCGATGTAGTGGAACAATATCCTTTAAAACCGCTTGTTTCAATCGCCTCACCAAATGATGGTATTCTTCCGCAGGAATTTGCTCAAATAAAGGGGTTTCCAAATCCATTTAACGGCGTTATTCAATTAGAAATCCAAATTCCCCGGCGCGGCAGCAACGAATTGATCATTTATGATATTCGCGGCAAAAAAATTCAGACACTTCACAGCGGGGCGCTTGCTGCCGGGCGGCATTTCTTCCAATGGACCGCCCAAAATGAAGCTGGCTTGCCCGTTGCCACTGGCATCTACCTAGCCGTTTTAAAAAGCAGACGTTATTTGGAGAAATTCAAGATTGTTTATGTTCGTTAAGCGATTTGAACCAGCCATATCTTAAATTTTGCCTAAAGGCAGCAAGATATTTTTCGATAAGCCCAAAATCTCTTCGCCTTTAAAATCCTCCCCGTAATTCGGTTGATTTTCTGCTCACCAGCCAATATATTTTCTTTTCCGAAAAAAGCGGACAATTTGATGCAAATCGCAGGTTACGACATTCTAAAAGAACTCAGCCAGGGGCCGATTAGCACGGTCTATCTGGGAAAGCAGCTCTCGCTGGATCGCCAGGTTTTGATTAAACGGTTGAATACTCAATGGGCCAACGAGAAAGATCTGTTAGAGCGATTTCGGAGAGAAGCGCTCATCTGCGCCCAGTTACAGCACAATAATATTGTCAACATCATCGATGTCAACGCCGACCCGGAAAACCTTTACCTGGTTATTGAATTTATTGACGGGTTAAACCTGGAACAATTTATTGCCCAATACCATCCGGTACCATTTGATATCATTTTGTATATCAGCCAGTGCATTTTAAGCGGCCTGGCCTATGCTCACTCGCAAAACGTTATTCATCGCGATATAAAACCAGCGAACATTATGATCGGTAAAGAGGGCACGGTAAAAATTGCTGATTTTGGCCTGGCGAAGAAGGCGGATTTTCCTTCAATTTCGGTAACCGGTGAAGTAGTGGGAACCCCGGCGTACATGTCCCCGGAACAAGCGCGGGTTTCGCAGGTCGATCATCGTACGGATATTTTTAGCCTGGGCATTACACTGTATGAACTTTCCGGGGAACCGTCTCCTTTCCTGGGAGAAAATGTTGTGCAATCCATCCAGAAACTGATCAAAGACACTCCCAAACCGCTTATTGAAAAACGCCCGGATATTCCGCTTTGGTTCTCTAACCTGGTAGGCAAGATGCTGAACAAAAAGCCGGAAAAGCGCCCATTGTCGGCAGATGAAATCTTGGAGCTGGCTGAATTTAAAGAACTTACAACGAATGCTGCGAATCTCGCATTATACATCAACAATACCGGAAGCGTCAAAACAGGGCCGGCAATATCTTCTGCAAAACCGGTTGTAAAAAACAAATCACGAAAACCATTGGTGATTGGCGGCGTGTTTTTGATAACACTGTTGTTTGTGCTGGCAACTTTTACCGGCGGCGAAAAAAACACTACCGGCAATGCTGCGGCTGAAAACGGTTTACCGGTTTCTACCGTCGATTCGATCAAAGACTCTCTCTTCACCCCTCAAAATCAACAACCGGAAACCCCTTCCAATCAAGCATCTTTCGCGGTGGCTGATTCTACAATTGAAATCCGTAAGATCACTCCGGATTCCGACACCATCTCGGAACCCTCAAAATTTGTGAATAAACCGGAAT
>CAXHHS010000799.1:0-3787 GCA_964015645.1 uncultured bacterium | reverse complement strand
GATGCAATGGAGTCTCGTGGGCTCGGAGATGTGTATAAGAGACAGCGTTAATGAACTAACGGCTGAATGCCAAACGTGCCACATCGTCGAAAATGCCACTATTTTGAGAGTGCAAAAAGATCAGCGTGTTTTGCTGCGGGCGGGATTTAATCACCAGGCGCATGTAGTGCAAAACGGCTGTTTGGATTGCCATCAAAATATCGCTTTCGAAAAATTTGCTGATCAAACCGAAATTCCGGCTGAAGCGGATAATGCTGCTATTCAAAATATCCCGATAATCGAGACTTGCCAAAGCTGCCATACGGCTGAAGCAGCGAGTAATCGTTGTATTACTTGCCATCAGTTTCACCCGGGTAAATCGCATTTGATAAGCAGACAGTGGGTCAGCAAGCAGTAGGCAACTTGTCATCTTGCCTACTGCCTATTCGCCTACTGCCTACTTTTAAATTGGGCAATAGATCAGAATGATAAATCATTGCCAATAAATGGCAAAAAATTAATCTTAAAAATTAAATCACTATGGTAGAATCTTTATTAACCGGAAAACTTGTTGAAAATTATCGCGTTATCAGCGTGTTGGGACGCGGCGGCATGGGAACGGTATTCAAAGCGTTTGATGAAGAATTAAAACGCGACGTCGTCTTAAAAATGATGAATCCCCGCTTTAGCGAAGACGAAACCTTTGTGCGGCAATTTCGCAAAGAGGGCATCTCGCAAGCGCGATTAAAACATCCCAATATTGTAGATGTGCACGCCCTTCGAGAAACAAAATTGGGGCTGTTCATCGTCATGGAATTCATCGAAGGAATTACCCTGGCGGAGCGTATCCATCTGCAAGGTGCAATATCCTGGCAAAAAGCCCTGCCGATTTTTATCAGCATATTAAAAGGGATTGAACATGCCCATTCAAAAGGCGTTATTCACCGCGATATAAAACCCGGGAATATTATGTTGGGCAACTCCGGGGTTGTAAAGGTGAGCGATTTCGGCATCGCCGCTATTAGCCATGATCCTCGTATTACCAGCACCGCTTTAACCGGCGGAACGCTGGCCTACGCCTCGCCGGAGCAGGTAAAAAGCCTCAAATTAGCCGATGAGCGCAGCGACATATATTCGTTAGGAATGACATTTTATGAGGTGTTAGCCGGAAAGCTGCCTTTTAAGGAAAATCAACCGCCGCAGGAAATTCGCAATCGTATAGCGGAAGGTAAGCTACCATCGCCCCGGCGTCTCAATTCACAGATTCCGGCCGATTTAGCAAAAATTATTATGAAGGCGATCCACAAAACCCCCGAAAAACGCTACCAATCCGTTCGAGAAATGCGGGCAGCGCTTACTGCGCTTCAGCAGCTATATTTTTTAACAAACACTGATAATACTGTAATATCTTCTTCAAGCCCGCCGCCGGAGAAAGTTTTCAAACGCCCTTTTAACAAGCGAATCGCTGTTGCTGTCTGTCTAATCGTGTTTTTTATCGCTGGATTTTTTATGGATTTCCATAAATCGATATCGAATTGGATAGCTTCCCCCGGCAGTTCCAGCGCTTCCCTTTCCATTGAATCTGATCCGGAGAACGCTTTCATTTACATAGATGATGAAATTATCGGGATAACGCCTATTTGGGACCGCCCTTTTTCTGCCGTCAATCCCATGAATTTACGAATCGAGAAAGATAACTACATACCGTTGGATACCACAATCATACTTTCTGCCAGCGAAAACAGCTCGTTCTCCTTTCGATTAAAAATGGCCTATCGAGTCACAAAAAAACTGCCGGTAAAAACGAAATCACTAGCAAAAAGAAAAACCGCACCAGTAGCAAGGTTGGGGAATTTGAACATTCAATCCAATCCCCCGGGAGCGGGTATTTGGATAAATGACCGCAAGGCAAGCGGCAAAACCACACCGGTAAATATTCACAATTTAAAGATCGGTAAACATTCTGTCACACTTCGGAAAAAAGGATACCGGGAATATTCTACTAAAATAACGATAAAAGACGGGGCAACAACAGATATTCAGGCACAGCTTACCGCACTGATGGGGAAATTGAGCATTTTGGTTTTACCCTACGGCTCCGTTTTTATTGATGGTAAGCTCAAGAAAGAAAATACCCACCTGGGATACAATACCGCGCTGCCAGCGGGAGAATATACCATCCGTGTAACGCATCCCATGTTTGGCCGCTGGGAAAAACGCGTAGAAATAACACCGGATGGCCACAGGGAACTTTCGGTTGATTTCAACCGGGTCTTTGATGTGCGGATTACTGCGTTTAATAAAAGCAATAAACCGGTAATGGGCGAAATCTATATCGATGATCAACCTACCGGTTATTCACCGCCTAAAAAAATGCCATTGCGTTTTGGCCAGCATAAAATTGAAGTGCGCCGGGATGGTTACCAGTTAACCGGCGGTGCAAAACGAATAACACTGGAGAATGAATTAGATAAACCACTACGGTTTGTTTTGGAAAAGAACCTTTAAAAGGGAGACTTATTATGCGAAGCATTAAACATTTTTCAGTAATCAATCTGGCAACCAAATTTGTCGGATTTTATCTACTGTTGATGATCTTCAACCCGTTACTTGCTGTTTGGGGGCAGTCTTCAACCCTGTGCGAAGAACAATTAGCTTCTGCCGAAGAAAAATACTACACCGGCTATTTTGAAGAATCCATTGACCTGGTAAAACAGTGCTTAAAAGAAGGCGGCATGAGTTCTGACACCAAAATACACGCCTGCAAACTCCTCAGCCTCAACTACCTGGCAATTGATAATCCTGCTCAGGCAGAGCTGTGTGTCGAGAAATTGCTGGAAATGGTACCGGATTATTCTCCCAATGCCGAGAATGAACCCCGGCAATTTGTCGAATTAGTCAACGCCGTGAGATCGGAAATGTATGGAGCGAAGAATACACAAGAACAGAGTGCTCAACCACTGCAATTACAAAATGAATCACCGGAAGGTAACGTCAAAAAATCGGGAAACACTAGCAAATGGATATTGATTGGTGCAGCAACCGGCGGCGTGGTTGCTGCCATCGTTACCCTGGCAATGCGCGGCGGGCCGGATGATGGAAATGGCGGTAGAAATGGAAACCCGCCGCCACCGAGATAATTTATCACAGAATCGATTGCTGTTCTTCAATAAGCTAATAAGGTTGAATAATTACGTTCACAGCTGGTTACTAAGGTTTTTTCCTTTTAACCTTAGTAATCGGTTATATCGCCTAAAAACAAAGCCTTATTGCCTTATTGTTACTATCCCAAAAAGCAGCTTTATGCCACCGGTCCCATCGGGGTCACTTCTTCCTGACGAAGTTTCAGAAGAAGCGCAGAAACGGTATTTTGATAACAAATGGAATTCAATCATGCATGCAAAACTGTTTTGTAAAACCGGAGAGTTTGCCGGCCAAAGATTTATTGTTACAAATGAAGCAACCATTGGAAAAAGCGCCGGAAATACGATAGAGATTTCCGATGCAACGATTTCCAAAGAGCACGCCCGAATTTACTTCGATGAAGCTCAACAATGTTATTTCATCGAAGATTTAGGTAGTAAAAATGGCACCATTGTCGATGGGGTTTCGGTTAAAGGCAAAGAAAGACTTGGCAAACTTCATGTTATCACCTTTGCCCGGGAGTTTGATTTTATTTTTAGCGCCAGCGATAAACCGGCACCACTTGACAGACAATCTTCTAATCGACACCGCCAAGATTCGCGGCAAACATCTCCGGAGACTGTCTCTTATACACATCTGACGCTGCCGACGAGCTTCTTGGTGT
>CAXHHS010000798.1:0-3795 GCA_964015645.1 uncultured bacterium | reverse complement strand
CCATTTTATTTTTTAGCGGCAGCAGGCAGAGCAGCCCTTCCAATCAAATCGTTGCGCATCTCTGCGGTTTCTGTTACCATTGTAATTTCTATTTTTTATCTCGGGCAGTATTATACCAGCGTAACTCGTGAACCCTGGCGAGATGTGGTTCAAGACATCAAAACGCAAGCGAGCATGAATGATTATATTTTAGTTGGAGCAGATTTCTGTTTGCGAGAGGTTTTCCACTATTATGCCGGTGATATGCCACAATCGCTGGTTGGAATTTCCAGAAGCAGGCCCAAATCGGAAGTGTTAGAGAAAACCCATTTACAAAAGATCCGGCAGGCTTCCGTTACGGTGTGGTTTGTATCGTCTCACTTTGATGATCATGAAGAAGCGCTTTTAAAACAGTTGAACAGCACTTTTAAAACCGCTTGGAAAAAATCATATTTTCAAAGGGATTTATATAATCGAACAGTAGACTATATTCGTGTCTATAAATTGGTACCACAATAGAAGGAAACAATGATGGTAATAAAAAAGCGGTTTTTCTTCTATGCTATAATGATTTCATTTATTCTACTATTCATAGAGACTATATCTTTTTTTGCAACAGGATTTCTTCAAACCAAGGGTGTCTTTTATAAACCATCAATTAATGATTCGTATGAAGACTATCTGTCCAAAAGAGATACCTTACTTGGTTGGCCATCTCCGGATAATTTTGGAAAAAATGGTAATTTTGATTTAAGCGGGAGTAGAATAATTCCGGCATTTTCCAATCCGGAAAAGCATCGGAATTGTATATCACTTTATGGCGACTCATTTACCTGGAGTGGCGAAGTTGATCCGGAGTATTCCTGGAGCAATATACTATCTACCCTGGTTAATTGTAGAGTCGCCAATTATGGCGTTGGCGCCTACGGCACCGATCAGGCTTATTTACGGTTCAAGCAAAACAGGAATGATAATGCAAAAATTGTTTTTTTGAATCATCTTTCGGAAAATATATTGCGGAATGTTAACCAATTTCGAGATTTGCTGTATAAAGGTGAAGGGCTTGGTTTTAAACCGAGATTTATTATTAGTGAAAAAGAGGAGCTTGCTTTAATCGCTTTACCTGCGTTCAATATATCACAATACGAAGATGTTGTATTAAACCCGGCAAAGTATTTTCGTAATGAATATTTTCTTCCCGGGGGCCTTTCCGGTGTTACAGTTGCCAGGTTTCCTTATAGTTTTTCTATGATAAAAAGTCTTAAGCACTTTTATGTGAAAGCCAAACTTCGTGATGAACCAGCACATCTCGAATTTTATAAAAAAGATCACCCATCGCGGGGACTTGAAATAACAGCAAAAATTTTGACGGCGTTTCATAAGGATGCAATTGAAAGGGGAAAAGTGCCGATCATTACGATTATTCCAATCGGAAAGGATTTGTTATACTTTTTAGATCACCATGTATGGCCCTACCAGAGTTTAATTGACGAGCTATCTCTTTCCGGCATATCCGTATTCAATTTTGGTGATGGGGTTATACGCGATCTTAATGGTAACGACCCATGTTTATTGTTTGATAACTGTTCTGCGCATTACAACCAGGAGGGATATAAAATATTAGCAAAATTGGCTTATAAGCTCTTATTAAAACGACAATTGTTAGACAAAATTGAAGTGCAGAATTGATTTAACCAGAAAAACACAAGTAGCTCAAAAACTCATTAGATGCTTTTCCCGGTATTATAAATCAAATCGGTTTACAACAACTTTATTGCCGAACCACCAACACCTTTCCTGCCCTACTCTGACCATTCTCGCTGGACACCAGGTACACGTAAACACCGGTGGAAACAAACTGGCCCTCCAAATTCCGGCCATCCCATTGGGCAAGGCCGCCCTGCACCTCGTTAAAATTATCCGGGCGCAACTGGCGAATTAACTGCCCGTTTATTGTTAGAATTTTAACTTCGCTACCGGCGACAATATTATAAAAGTTTAACACGCCGCTTTGATCGCCGCCAATGTGAAAGGGGTTAGGGCCGACTTGAAGCTGCTCAAAATCGGAAAAGGTGGATGCAAATGGATTGTTTTTCAGGACCGCTAAACCGGCATCAGTGGCAAGATAAATTTCGCCCGATCCTTCATCAATATAAATATTGTGAATGTTTTCCGAGGGTAGATCTCCTACAAACAAGTTTGCGCGAATGGCAAGCTGCTCAGGATCGACACTGGAATTTCGCGGGACTAAATCAACCCAACTTGAAGGCTCAAACGGCGAACCGGATGCTTTTAGAATGCTTAATCCTTTATTGGTCGCAAACCATTTATTATTGTTGGAATCAACAAATACGTCATTAACTTGCAAGCCAATGGGTTGATAGGTTTCTCGAAAATCGAAGACAGTGCCATTCAAAATAGCATTTAAACCGGAGCGTGTACCCACCCAAATATAGCCGTCATCATCGGCGGCAATAGAAAATGTAGCATTAGTCTTCAGATTATCGCTTTCGTTAAACCCGCGAACATCGAAACGATCTTCGGCAAAACGAATCTGGCCAACACCGGTTCCTAACGACGGTGTACCTGTTATTAACCACATATCTCCGAAAATATCCTGGCTGACTTCGAACCATTCTTTATTATTAAATGGAAGATCGTAGGATTGCCACATCGAAGGCGAGGCCGCTTCCGGACCAAAGGCGCTTGCTTTATATTGCAGAATTTCGCGATTGCTACCGGCTGCTGAGTTTATAATCCAAATGTAGCTATTATTTCTATCGGCAATAATATCGGTTACAACGGTGTAGTATTGATTATTTGAGATTGCACTAAGCACCGGCTGAAATGCCGGGTCGGTGGTCACGGTTAAGGTGTCATCTTCTGTTGTGGAGCTAATCCAAACGCTGCCGGCATCGGGCACTTTAGTAATAGTGGTAAGATTTAAGTCTTTATCGAAAATAGCGATTCCGCCGCCCCAGGCGCCAATCCAAATATTTTGCCCGGTATCTTCGTGAACTGCCATACAGGAATTTAAGCGTGAGAATCCGGAGTTCGTTCCACCGGCAAAAAGGTAATTTCGCCAGCCTTCTGCCGTTCGCACGAAAATTCCCTGCCGCCGTTCATCTTTTGCGATGCCGGATGTACACCAGAGCCGCCCGCTTTGGTCGATGAGCATTTCGCCCAAATGGTTATCTAACGGGCCATCGGTTATGATTCTTTGGCCGGTTGAAAGGTTTTGCAATCCACGCTTCTCAATTGCTGCCCAAACCTGGCCGGCCGGATTAATGGCAATATCAAAAATCTTCCCGTTAGATACAGTATGAATCGTTTCGAATTGCCCACCTTCCAATCGAAAGACGTTCGAAAACGTAGCGCCAAATATTACGTCGCCAAATAGTTCAATATACAATAAATCTGCGGATGCTAATCTTGTAAAGCTATTAAAATCATATAGCGTTATTCCGCCATTCGTCGCCAAAATCAATTCGCCGGTAACCGGGTGCTTTTTTAGATCGCGAACATTATTTCCCGGCAGCCCGTTGCTAGTCGTGGTTAATGACCAATTTGACCCGGCATACAAATTGACATTTAGAAAATTAGCCGGTGCATTCATTAAGCCGATTTCACTGGCTAACCAAATGCGGTTGTTAGCATGTTCAATTGCGCGAAATTCGTCTACTAAAACTCCAAATTCCTGGTAAGACTCTCGAAAGCGATACCTTCCCTGGTCGCGGTTGAATAGGTAAACCGAAACAAACTCTTTTGATAAAACCCATAGCGTGTCTTCCACTGCCGCCAAATCGATAATTTCAT
>CAXHHS010000797.1:0-3802 GCA_964015645.1 uncultured bacterium | reverse complement strand
GCTGCTCTGGATACCCTGGTTTTCGGTGATACTGCGCCATTTACCGGGCTGGAAGCACCCCTTGCTAATGGTATCCGGTTATTGTTTGAAAACCCGGCGCTCGTTCAAGTCAATCTTGATAAATCCAGCACTAGCCGCCCGGATATTTATCCCCTGGAATTTGAAGCATTTCGGGTTGGATTAACCAGCGGAACTGAAAAACCGGCAGATTATCGAATCGAATTCGGAGACGTTGGGTTTGGAACCAGTACCGAATTTTCGTATCGCCCTAACCCAATTCAAACAAGAACTGCACCGGCGATTCCGGTAAATTTCAAAATCCGTAACCTGGATGATGATCGGGAGATCGCATTTGGCTTCCTGGCATTTTCCGGAAATGACGGCGTATTTGATGCGGATTCGACCACCAACCAAACCGACATCATTGCATTTTTAGAAGAAGACGACCAGGGAGAACTGCAAATTACCTGGAGTTTAAAATATCAACTTGGCCCCGTATTGCGAGATACGAATTTATCCTTTCCCACCAATGATGACAATGCCGAATTTATCCTCGATAAACCATTTCTCGCCAGCGATGTCTTCGAGTTTACGACTAAGGGAGAATCCATTGATCAGCAAGCGGCGGCAAATAATTTGGATGATATAAAAGTCGTTCCCAATCCCTATTTGGCAGCCTCTCGTTTCGAAACATTTAATCCCTTTACCCGCGGGCGCGGGCCACGGCAAATTCGCTTTACCCATCTGCCGCAAGAATGCACCATTCGAATTTATACCGTTAATGGAGAATTGGTGGATACTATCGAGCATAATAGCGCGTTGGATGACGGTTCCGCCGAATGGGATTTGCTAACTAAAGATAATCTCGATGTCGCCTATGGCATTTATATCTACCATGTCGAAGCGCCCGGCGTCGGGGCCAAAACCGGTAAATTTGCAATTATTAAATGATGCATGATGCGTAAGGTGTTGTTTTTTTCACGCAATACGAAACACGCATCACGGTATCATCAATTATCAATCAACAGGAGTTTATCGTGAGACGAATTTTTATAACGCTCCTTATCGCAAGCTTTTTCACTGCTTCAAATCTATTTGGGCAAAACACCGATCAGGGTGTAACAAAAGTCGGCACAACATCCGCAAAATTCCTCAGCATTCCGGTGGGGGCACGGGCATTAGCGATGGGGGGCGCTTATGTCTCTATCGCCGATGACGCCAACGCAATCTACTGGAATCCTGCCGGGCTGGCGCAATTAGGCAATCGGGAAATCCTTTTTATGCACAGCGAATGGCTGGCGGATATCAATTTCGATTACCTGGCATTTGCTATTAACGCCGGGACCGGGAGCGCAATTGGCGTCAGCTTAACTGCCATGACAATGGGCGAATTTGAAGTTACCACTGAATTATCTCCCGAAGGAACCGGGGAGGTTTTTAGCGCTTCCAGCTTTGCGCTTGGATTTACCTACTCGCGCCAGTTAACCGACGCCTTTATGATCGGCGGTACCGCCAAATACGTTCTGGAGAAAATTTGGAATAGCTCCGCTACCGGATTTGCCGTCGATGTCGGTACATTGTTTCGTACCCCGATTAAAAACCTTCGCCTCGGCGCCAGTATTTCTAACTTCGGCACAAAGATGCAAATGTCCGGCGACAACCTGTTGGTTCGCAAAGATATTGATCCCGGCACCTTCGGAAACAATGAAGATGTAAACGCCCTCCTTGTGACTGATAAATTCGATATGCCGCTGAACCTCAAACTTGGTTTATCCTACGATGTGAATTTTGGCGAGCAAAACCGCCTAACCATCGCCAGCGATGCAACCTATCCCAATGACAATGAGCAGAGCCTGAATGTAGGCGCAGAATATTCGTTTAACGATTTCATCTTTTTCCGCGGCGGCTATCGCTCCCTTTTTCAGGAAAATAGCGAAGAAGAATTTGTATTGGGCGCCGGCCTGGAGCGAAGCATCGTAAGGGGATTTGGCATAAAGATCGATTATGCCTTCCAATCCTGGGTAAGATTGCAAGATGTGCATCAATTTTCCATAGCGATTAACTTTTAAATAACAGGAGGTGAATGATAGGTAGAAGTTTTGATAGGTTTGGCAATGTTGAATTTATACGGCTATAGAAAAATTGCAATGCAGTTTGTCAGGTTTCTTAACCTCACCCCCGGCCCCTCTCCTAAGAGGAGAGGGGAGCTGCAAAGCGCATTTAGTAGTAATAAATCATTTTTAATGCACAATGCCTTCTCTTAAGTCACCCCTCTCCTGCCAGGAGAGGGGCCGGGGGTGAGGTTAATGCCAGGGAAGTTTTATTTGCTCCAAAATTAAATTGCCAATAAAGCTAATTTAACATTGTCCGGTTAGTATTCATTTTTTACTCAATTAACCCTATATAACCCAAACCCATTAATCCAATGGAGGTAGTATTTATGAAGCGTTTTTCTACACTGCTGCTCATGTGCGGGTTGTTTATGTTTATGGCAACCAACATATGGGCACAAACTACACCCGTCACATTCCAGGTAAATATGGATGTGAAAATTCAGGAAATGGCTTTTGACCCCGCCACAGACACCGTTGCAGTTCGCGGTAGCTTTAACGGCTGGGGCGGCATTGCCGATTCCTTAACCGATGGCGATGGTGATAACATCTACGCAGGAACCGTTGATGTTGCGGATTCGTTAGGCGGTGTAACCCAGTTTTATAAATTTATCCTGGCCCAGCCTTCCGGCGTCGCCTGGGAAAATGATCCCAATCGTGAATTCACATTCACCGCTGGCACGCCGCTTACGCTAGAACCGGATTTTTTTGACAGAGATTCCGAAGTAACCCTCCCTGGCGATTCAATCAATGTTGGCTTTTCGGTAAATATGAGTGTAAAAGAAGCCGAAGGCAGATTTGATCCGGCTGAAGATATCGTCGTCGTTCGTGGTGATTTTAATGACTGGGGCGGTAATAGCGATCAATTGCTGGATGGTGATGCAGACCAGGTTTATGATGGAACGATTCGGTTTGATAATTCCGCGAATTATCTCTACAAATTTGTCATCAGCGGACCGGGTGGCGATGCCTGGGAAGGCGATATTACGCCGCCATTTGATAATCGTGATTTAATGATCCAGGGAACGCCCGGCGATACCACACTGCCAACCGTCTTTTTCGAAAACGATACGGATATCGATCCCCCGTCTGTAACCGGAACTGTCTTTTTCCAGGTAAACACCTCGGTCTTTGAAACGTTAGGATTATTTACGCCTTCAACCGCTAACGACACAATGGCAATCCGAGGCTCCTTCAATAATTGGGGACCAAACCCGCCGGCAAATAGCGTTATGCAACCCGCAGCAGGAGACCCCGGTGTTTATGAATTAAATGCAACCGTTTCAGCCGTGCTAAATTCTACCGTTAACTACAAACATTTTATGCAGCTTGATACGCTTGTCCATGGAAATGTCGATGGATGGGAAGAATCTCCTACAGTCGGCGGCGGCAACCGTCAAATAACGTTTGAAGGCACTACGAATGAACAGTTTGCAACATCCTACTTTATGGACATCCCCCCGGAAGGTGCGCTAACCACCGGTACCGTTACTGTTCATTTATCTGTTGATATGAACCCGGCCCTTACGCTTGCCGATCCGTTTGATCCCGCTACCGATCAGGTTTTCTTCTCCAGTGAAGATCAGTTTATGGGCGCGCTCCAGGGATGGGATCCCCAGCGCGGTGTTCAGGAAAATTTAGTGTATACCGATGGCGATGGCGATGGCGTTTACGACCTCACAATAGAACTC
>CAXHHS010000796.1:0-3805 GCA_964015645.1 uncultured bacterium | reverse complement strand
GTTTTTCGGATGTTAATTTCCAGCGGCATTTTTGTAATCGCAGATGTTATAAAACCGGCATCAAAATCAGGATTGGAGATTGCCGCAGCCGCCTGGGATGTTAGCGTTAAACAACAAGCGCTTGAAATTGATGGCAATATGGCAGCGTTCGAGTTTTTTCAAACAGAAAAATGGAACCTTTACCGCCATCCTGACCCAATCGATAAACCCTCCTTGCTGTTCGATCAACTAAAATGGTTGGAAACCGCCGGTTTCTCGAAGGTTGATGTGTTTTGGATGGCGGCAGGACATGCGATCTTTGGCGGCATAAAAACATGATGTCACATAGGTGCTATTGGCGGAGACATAGCTTATAGCGATACGGGTTTCGTTTTGTTATTCTTTTGTGCGCAGATTTTTTAGTGAATAGAAATTGAGTTTTATTCACGAAAAGTTTAAGGAGAAAGAACATGCAATTTTATAACCTGTATCCGTATCTCATTTGGGGCCGAAAGATATTGCTTTCAATCGTTGTCACTTTACTTTTTGCCACTTGCAGCGGAGATTCTGATCCAACCGGCACCGGCGGCACAACCGGCTCTATTTCATCTATAGAACTTACCTCAACATCCACAGAATTAACCGCCTTTGGCGAAACTGTCGTTCTAACTGCAAAAGCGGTTGATGCTAACGGCAATGAAATTTCCGGGGCGAATTTTCAATGGGAAACATCCGATCCGGCAGTCGTCACACTCAGCGCCGAAAATCAACTACCGGGGCGGGCAAATGTTACTGCCGTCAATAATGGAGATGTTTCTATTACGGTGCAAGCTTCCGGGATCACTGCGGATATTTCTGTAACTGTAAATCAACAAGTTGCGGATATTTTACCGGAACTGAGCCTGGTGCTGGAGTTTCCGGGGGATACCGCTTTTTTTGATGTTGTTGCCGTAGATGCCCGCGGAAATATCATGCCGGATGTTGCAATTAACTGGCGCTCCCGTACAACAACGGTTGCCGCTATTGATAACGATGGTGTTGCCATCGCACAAGGATTTGGAAGAGCCATTCTCGAAGCAACCGCGGAAAGCATCACCAAAGATATGATCCTGGAAGTAATCGGAAATGAGTTTTTTATGAATGGCGATATTCGCCTTCGGTATGATCTCAAACTTCCGGATGCCAATGGCGGCCCCTTTCCGGCAATGGTTTTTGTGCATGGCTCCGGGCGATTAACGAGAGGCAATATGGCACATGCTGCTAACCCGTTTGTTTCGCGTGGGATTGCAATGCTTACCTATGATAAACGCGGTGTAGGAGAATCGACTGGCGAATATAACAGTGTTGGTGTAGCTAATGGCGGCACTACACTCGGGAGATTGGCGGATGATGCGATAGCGGCCGTTCGCTTTCTTAAAAAATTCCCGCAAATAGACCCACAGCGGATTGGTCTCATCGGCAATAGCCAGGGGGGATGGATTAGCCCGCTGGCCGCTACCCGATCAGATGAAATTGCGTTTATGTTGCTATGGTCCGGCCCGACGGTAAGTGTGGGGTTGGAAATTTTTTATAGCAACCTTGCCGATGGAACACCTACGCCCCTGGATTCGGTCTATGCACAATTACCCGGTTTTACAGGGCCACATGGGTATGAACCGTTTTCCACTCTTGTGAATATCGATATACCAAGCCTTTGGCTCTATGGCGGGATGGATCGTAGCATTCCTGTACGGGTCGATACCCTCAATATGAGGCGTTTGCAGGAACTTGGTAAACCATATGATTATATTCTTTATCCCTATGGCCGCCACGATCTTCGGGATGTACGCAACGGGCAGTTCGTTTCCCTGTGGGATGATTATGCTGCATGGCTGCGGGAGAAAGGATTTCTTTAGCAAGGAAGATGGCTTATAACCTTTGAAAGGTTTTGAACCTTTCAAAGGTTTGCTCCACTTCATATTGGCACTATATGCCAATTCACCACACTATTTTTTAATCCATTCTAAATCTGAAATAACCGTATTTTATTCTTGAAATACTCTGTGGAATATTTTAGCTTAAAGTCAGCTAAAACAATGTAAGAGTAAAGAAATGCCTCGAAAACAAGGAAGAGAAAAAAAACTCCATTAGTTTTGACTGGGCGACGAAGAAAATCCTCAGTGATAAAGTCGATGAAGATATTCTAAACCTAAAAGCCAAATGACAGGCTCAATTTTCCAACCGGAAACCAACAAAATTTACCTGTTTTCCGATTACAGCATGTTGCTGTTAAAGTCAGGCAGCGGGTTATTTCAGGTCGATTTTCGCAATTACCGGTTCTCCGACAATAAGGCGATCTTTTTATCTCCCGGCCAGTATTTTCAATTGTTGCATGGCAACCTGGAGATGTTCCATTTTCGATTTTCTGCCGATGCAATTATCAAAACCTCAGATTTTCGCTACTTGTTTAAACATGTTATTTCGCTTGGACATATCGATTTAGCCAAGCAGAAACAAGTGCCTTCCAACATGCCATTTGGTGAATTTTCTCAAAACACCGATGATTTGCTTAATTTTTCCGTCCATCGATGGCTAATCCAAAACCCCTTTAAATCGACCCGGCAAGAGATTGGTTTGATCTTCGATTTAAAAGAGTTGATCGATGATAAATTCCGCGAACGTATCGATACCGCTCGTCTACTTGGGCATTTATACGAAAAAACGAACACCATTAACACGGTTGTAAAACGCCGGTTGGGGATAACGGTTAATCAATTGGTTCATCACAAATTACTTTTAGAGGCGCAGCGGGAAATTGCCTTTACCGATAAAACGATGAAAGAAATTACCTACGATTTGGGATTTAAAGACCCCGCTTATTTTCATCGCTTTTTTAAAAGCCGTACAAATCAAAGCCCGCTCGAATTCAGGGAATTATTCGATTACGAAGGAAGGGATGGTTTTTTAAACGATTTACTTGCTTTAATCGATTTGCACTATAAATCGCAGCGCTCTACTGCTTTTTATGCCGATCAATTGAATATGAGCATCAAAACATTATCGAAAAAAGTAAAGCTGAAATTAAATATGACTACCGGTCAGTTGGTTCGTGACAGGCTGATTGCAGAAAGCAAAAAGATGCTGCTTGCCGGCTTGACGATTCAGGACATCGCTTTTGATTTAGGGTTTGAAGAGTCCAATCACTTTTCGGCCTTTTTTAAAGCCTATTCTGGCGAAACTCCCACTCAATTTCGCAATTCCACCGCAAAAAGTGCAATAATTGTAGAATAGTTTGTACTCCACTCCGGCATTCTGTTGGGTATGTTTATGGCGTATTAAATAAACATAAACACATAACCAAAGGAGAAGTATTATGGAATTATCATCCTTAGTTGCCGAAATAGATAGCATGATCTCGAAGGGCCAAATCGCCGAAGCAGTAGAAAGATATTTTGGCGATGGCGCCGCAACCAAAGATTTTGACGGCACTATCACTAATGGAAAACCGGCGATGTTAGAGAAAATGAACTCTTTTCTCGGCGGCATTGAAACGGTAAATGGTATCACGTTGCATCATTCCGCTGCAAATGGAAATGTCTCCATGTCGGAATATACGTTCGATTTCGATATGAAAGACGGCAGCCATATCCTGTGGCACGAAATTATCCGCCGGGTTTGGGAAGACGGCAAAGTGGTTGACTAACAATATTTCAAAAACTAACCAAAAAACAATTTTGAGGTCTTTTGGCCTAGATTTTCGAGTTTAGACCTGGGAATAAGACTGTATACGTAGTTTGCGACGAGGAATCCGATTTTTAAGGTCCCGGGAGGTAATGTTTGAGTCCGG
>CAXHHS010000795.1:0-3809 GCA_964015645.1 uncultured bacterium | reverse complement strand
AACTGTGCCTCGAATTTGTAAACCTGGTTCAGTCGATCATCCAAAAATGAAAACTTTATCGGGCGCAGCGGCTCGAATTGTTTCCAGAGGTTTTCCACTTTGCCAACGGTTTGAGAGAGCGAACCGCTTTGCAACCGCACAGAGATATAACGATATCCGAACGCATTGATTTTTCCGATAATTAGCGGGGTAATTTCCTGGTGCAAGGAGGCGAAGTGATAGTCTTTGACCACTCCCACAACCGGCCCTTTGCGTGCCGTGCGATCCCCGGTAATAATTTCTTGGCCTACCGGGTTGCTTAATCCCAATGCTTTTACCGCAGATTCGGTAAGAATATAACTATGCTCATTATCCGCACCGTATTCTTGAGAGAAATCTCGCCCTTCGATAAATTCCAAATCATAAACGGTAGCAAAATCATACCCCACAAAAATAAAAGGCGTTATCATCTTCTCATCCTCAGAAACGACTGCTTTAGGAAAAATCGACCGAATGGGATGGTCCTGCCCCGGCACCCGGGAATTGCGAGTTACCCCTTTCACTTCCGGCAATTGCAACAATTGGTTTTTAAACGACTCAAAATCTTCCCGGTTTACTAAACTGGTTCCCCGCGGCTCGATCAACAGCATTTGATCTTCCGTAAACCCCAATTTTTTGTTGTGAACGTAATCCAATTGCTGGTTGATAATAACGATACCCACCAGCAGCACAACTGTAATAGTCATCTGTAAAATCACCAGTGTTTTTCGCAATCCCTGGCCGGAAGCGGTTTTTGCGAACACTCCCTTTATCGTTTTTATTGGCTGGAAACCGGATAAGAACACTGCCGGATACAACCCGGCAACAACCCCAACCACCAATGCCAATCCAATAAATCCAACTATAAAATAACCGTTTTGCAGATAATCTAATTCCAATGTAAAATCGGAAACCTTGTTAAAGATTAGCAGAAAAATTTCAATCAATCCGAACGAGAACAGTACGGCAATGGCACTTGTCAATATCGATTCCGCTAAAAATTGCCGCATCAGTTGCCAGCGTTGCGCCCCCAATACCTTCCGCATTCCAACTTCCCGGGCGCGATTGATTGAGCGGGCTGTTGCCAAATTCATAAAATTAATACAGGCGATTAGCAGCACCAACAGCGCGATAATCGAAAAAATGTAAATATAAATAATATCGTTATTTGCCTCAAACTCATTCTCCAACTGCGAATGAAGATGAATATCCCGAACTGGTTGCAAAAACAAGGCATTATCCTGGCGGGTTTCCGGGAAATATTGTTTGATAAACCCCGGAAATTTCGTCTCCAACTGTTTATAATCCACATCTTTTGCCAATTTTAGATATGTCCAATACGGATAAACAAACCAGGTTTTGATAACGGTTCGAAAGGGAATAAACTGCTCGGCGCTTTCTAATTCTGCCAAAATATCGTATTTGAAATGAGTGTTTTTCGGTGGATTTTGCAGCAGGCCGGTAATCTTAAATTCAGCAGTAATCCCGTTAAAATTAACTGTAACGGTTTTCCCCAAAACATCCGTGCTGCCAAAATATTTTTCAGCAATAGCCTCGCTAACAGCCATTGAATTTGGCGTGGTTAAAGCGGTTTGGGGATTTCCCTCAACAAAGGGGATCGTAAGCACCTGGAACAGCGTGCTTTCCGCAAAGAAAAAACGATCTTCGGAAAAACTGCGGTCGCCGATGGTTACCAGGGCATCCTGGCGCAGCTTTAACATACGAGCAGTTTGTTCAACTTCCGGGTAATCCTTCACCATATTTTCCCCGGTTAAATAGGAAACGCTCGCCTGCCCCTGGTGGATGGTGGAAACACCTTTGATAATAGCCACCCGGTAGAGCTGATCGATATCTTTATGATAATCATCATAGCTGATTTCCTTTTGCACATATAGCAAAATGAGGCTGCAACAGGCAATGCCAATCGCCAAACCGGTAATATTGATGAAAGAATATCCTTTATATTTGCTTAAATTTCGAAAGGCAATTTTGAGATAGTTTGATAACATGATTAACTCCTTTTGTTCGCAAAGCGCAGAGTGCGAAGCGCATAGCGTTTTAAAAACTTACTTATAATTAGCGCCATGCATTCTAAGTTCAAGAACTATACCAAAATTGTTTTTTATCGACTTAGATCGCTTTTTTAACGAATCATTTTTCACAGAATGTCCGTTTGTAGAACATACTGTGTTCGACAATGAACGTAAAGTGCCATGATTGGTTTGATTTGTTTTATCTTTCCAGTAAATTCCCGTCTATTATTATTAACAAAATCAGGGCTTTATCTTATGGGCGCTTCTACAATTCCGCTCGATTTCTGGTCAATCATTTTCCTGTTTAGTGCGCTCCAGGGATTTTTTTTAGCGATGACGCTCTTCTTTCATCAAAAAGGGCGTAAATCCTCCAATCGGCTGCTGGCTTTCCTCCTTTTTATCTTTTCCCTTCATTTAACAGAATATGTGATGATTATCTCCGGTTTTTACCAAACCACACCATATTTAATCGGAATAACGCTGCCGGTGGTATTTCTTCTCGGCCCCATCTATTACCTTTATGCCACATCATTGTTAATCGATGCCTTTGAGATTGATCTGAAACGTGCTTCGCATTTTATCCCGGCAATCATTTGTTATTTAATATTGCTGCCGTTTTATGCCCAACCATCGTTAGAAAAAGCGCTGTTTCTTTCCGGTATTATTAAAAGCGGATATGTCATTTTTCCCCTCGGGCAATTTGTGTTGCTGGCATTGAGCACAGTTCAAATGTTAGCCTATTTTTACCTCACTTTTGCCTTCTTAAATGATTATGAAACCAATTTTAAGCGCCAATCCGCCAACACCGAGGTTTTGAATATCATCTGGCTCAAACGAATTTCCATGGGATTCAGTTTCTACATGGTGATATTTTTTGTCGCCTATTTTCAGCTTTTTTTGTTAAAGGCACACCGCCAGGAAATTTTCTATATGGTGATGCTTGTGCTGGCATTATTTATTCATGTCGTCGCTTACAACGCCATCCGGCAGCCGGATATATTTTCCGGGCCGGTATCACTTTCGGAAGCGGTTACGGCCAAATACCAAAAATCCGCTCTCACGAATCAACAAGCCAAGATGTATCTCAAACGGTTGTTAGAAGTGATGAATACTGAAAAACCGTTTCTGAACCCGGAATTAAAATTATCCGATCTGGCGGAATCCCTCGATATTTTACCCAACTATCTCTCCCAGGTAATCAATTCCGAACTGCAAAAAAACTTTTTCGATTTTGTGAATGAATATCGTATTCAAGAAGCCAAACACCGGCTGCACGATCCGGAATATAAACACTTTAGCATATTAGCAATTGCATTGGATGTGGGGTTCAACAATAAAGCCTCTTTCAACCGTGTTTTTAAAAAGCATACCGGAACAACGCCCTCAGAATATCAAAAAATGAAAGATCAAGAAAGCACTGCTTTTGCGAATGCTCCCCGGCGAAGCTAACATTTTATGAGGGTAACAGGTCAAATCTTGTAAGATGCGACGCTTTCGTTGTTTCCAGCGCTTATTATCAACTCGTAAATAAACAAAATTCTTAAATTTATTGGAGGAAGTTGTAATGGCTCAACCATCTAAAATTCGCTGGCATTGGGTTTTCCTGGTATCATTCGGTACCCTGGTTCTATTAGTTTTGGCGCATGTTTTATTTGTAGCCTATTATTCACATTTAATGAATCCCGCTCATGATCAGGCGTACTATCTGTCTCTTATACACATCTGACGCTGCCGACGAGCTTCTTGGTGTGGTTCTCG
>CAXHHS010000794.1:0-3812 GCA_964015645.1 uncultured bacterium | reverse complement strand
TTACAAAGGAGGGGACAGATTCTCGAAGCGTCTAGCGAGAAAATCAGGGGTGGTTGAGGGCGCTGAATTCGTACAATCTTCCCTACGTTTTTTACCAGAGCCACCACAACGCTGCTCCCTCTTCAATCTCGAAAAGCTAATTAATTCTTTATCCTTCATCCTCCATCCTTTAAACCGTTTAATAAGCATCCTGAAAGCTCCTGTCGCAACCCTATTCTTGCTATTTTTTATCATACCGCTCTTTGCCCAGGAAGATACTCCATTTACGCTCGAATCGCCAAAAGTAGTTTTAACTGAAATTGGATTTACGCTCAAAATCAACCCGGCGGTTTCGATGTATATGGCGGAAGAGGGGAGTCATGCGCCCTATCGCGTTATCGATGATGCCACTGGCAATATTTTAGCGGAAGGCACTGCTGTTTTAGACCCCACCAATCCCGCTGCCGTGGAAATCTCCGGCATCAAAATTTCCGCCTCCGGAAATTACGGATTGACCGTTTATTTCGGAAATTTTTCGCAGGCATTAGATATTCGCGTCATTCCGGCGGTTCTCAGCATTCTGCCGCCGCTGCTGGCAATTTTGATGGCTTTGATTACCCGGCAGGTGATTGTTGCGCTATTTTGCGGCATCTGGTTAGGGGTTTCATTCGTTTTTGGATATAACCCGCTAACCGGTTTTTTGCGGATGCTGGATGAATACATTATTAGAGCGATAAACGACCCCAGCCATATTTTTATCCTGGTTTTTAGTCTCGTGTTGGGCGGCATGGTGGGTGTTATTACCCGTTCCGGCGGAACCCAGGGAATTGTTGAGCGACTATCGAAGTTTGCCAAAGATGCCCGCCGCGGCCAAATTTCCACCTGGTTGATGGGCGTGTTGATTTTTTTCGATGATTATGCAAACACCCTCATCGTCGGCAACACCATGCGCCCGCTAACCGATAAGCTACGGATTTCCCGCGAGAAACTGTCCTATCTCGTGGATTCAACCGCAGCGCCGGTTGCCAATATTGCTCTCATTTCCACCTGGATTGGGTACGAAGTTAGTTTGATCGATCAATCCTTTGTTGCCCAAGGCATCGAGCGAAATGCCTATCTCACTTTTATCGAAACGATTCCCTACAATTTTTATCCCATTTACACACTGTTATTTGGTTTTTTGGTTGCATTTATGATGCGCGATTTTGGCCCCATGCGCCAGGCAGAATATCGCGCTCGCAGCACCGGGAAGGTGGAGCGGGAAGGTGCAAAACCCCTGTCGAATTTAGCGTCGGAAGAAATGATCGCCGGTGAAGATACCCCCAAACGTTGGTACAACGCCCTGGTTCCCGTCGCGATGGTTATTTTGGTCGTCGGTGTCGGACTGTTTGCCACCGGTTGGGAAGCAGGTTTAGCGCAATTGGCCAAAGATATGGCTGCCGAGGGCAAAACCGCTGCTGATGCCGCATTCACTCGCCGCATCAGCGCGATTATCGGGCAGGCAGACTCGTTTTCGGTATTGATGTGGGCGTCTTTCATCGGCAGTATCACGGCGATTGTGATGGCGCTCAGCCAGCGGCTGCTATCATTGATTGATGCAGTCGATGCCTGGGTTGCTGGAATCCGCTCAATGGTGCTGGCCTGCATCGTGCTCACCGCCGCCTGGGCCATCGGCGATGTTTGCGAAGACCTTTTTACCGGCGATTACGTGGTTCACCTCACCCAAAGCTTTTTATCGCCGCAATGGCTGCCGATGTTAATTTTTCTTACCGCCGGTGTTATCGCATTTGCCACCGGCACCTCCTGGGGAACCATGGCGATTTTGATGCCGATTGCCATTCCGTTAGCTCACAAATTTCCCCAGGGAATACCGGAAATCGACGCTACCCACGCAACCGCAATTTTGTTAAGCACCACTGCGTCAGTACTGGCCGGGGCCACATTTGGCGACCATTGTTCGCCCATTTCCGATACCACAATTTTGTCCTCGATGGCATCTGGCGCAGACCATATCGATCACGTTCGCACCCAGTTGCCTTATGCCCTTACGACCGGCGGAATCGCCTGCCTCTTCGGTTATATCCCAATTGGATTTGGTCTTAGCAATTGGTTGATGCTGCCGTTGGGGTTTGCCGCGGTTTATTTGGTGATTCGGTATTGGGGAAAGCGGAGTGAATAAAAGATGTTGGACACTCGATACTGGATGCTCGATGTTTAACTATTATCCAGTATCGAGTATCAGTTAATACAATTAATTTATTTGAAATACAGACGATATTTACTTTTAACAATTCGGAAACTGACTATCTATGTACAAAATTGAATCCAAAATTGATACAACCAGCAGCGAATTTAAAGCGAATAAAAACCATACGGAATCACTGGTTGCAGAACTGAAAGAACGCGTGCAGCAAATCAAAAACGGCGGACCGCCCCATGCGCATAAAGCGCATGAGAGGCGCAGTAAGCTGTTTGTGCGGGAACGGCTAAGGCGATTGTTTGATCCTAATACCCCTTTTTTGGAATTCTCTCATCTGGCTGCCTGGGAAATGTATGGCGATCAAGCACCGTCTGCCGGGATGGTAACCGGGGTGGGGGTGGTGCATGGCCGGGAGGTTTTGGTTGTCGCGCACGATGCAACGGTAAAAGGCGGCACTTATTTTCCGATGACCATCAAAAAACATTTGCGAGCGCAGGAGATTGCCATGCAAAATCGCCTGCCTTGCGTTTACCTGGTAGACTCCGGCGGTATATTTTTGCCTCACCAATCGGAAACTTTTCCTGACCGCGATCATTTCGGGCGCATCTTTTTTAACCAGGCAAAGATGTCTGCGGCGGATATACCGCAAATTTCCGTGGTATTAGGCTCCAGTACTGCCGGCGGCGCTTATCAACCGGCGATGAGCGATGAAGTCGTAATCGTGCGCAAACAAGGTTATATTTACATCGGCGGGCCGCCGCTGGTAAAAGCGGCTACCGGGGAAGTTGTCAGCGATGAAGATTTAGGCGGCGCAGATGTCCACGCCCGGGTATCCGGTGTTGCCGACCATTACGCCCACAATGAAGAACACGCTTTTGAAGTCACTCGCAACATCCTGGAAAATTTGAACTTGAAAAAACCCTTCGAGCTGGATCGCAGCGAGCCGGAAGAACCTGCTTACGACCCGAAAGAATTATACGGCATCATTCCCAAAGATATTCGCAAATCATTCGATGTTCGCGAAATTATCGCTCGAATTGTAGACGGAAGCCGCTTTCAGGAGTTTAAAGAATTATACGGCCCCACGTTGGTTTGCGGGTTCGCCCGTATTCTGGGCTACCCGGTCGGAATTTTGGGAAACAACGGCGTATTGTTTAGCGAAAGCTCTGTTAAAGGCGCGCATTTTATCAACCTTTGCACCATCCGTAAAATTCCTCTTGTTTTTTTGCAAAATATTACCGGTTTTATCGTCGGAAAAGAATACGAGCATGGCGGCATTGCCCGCAACGGCGCCAAACTGGTACATGCGGTTGCAAATGCTCAAGTACCAAAATTTACTGTCATTGTCGGCGGCTCGTACGGTGCGGGAAATTACGGTATGTGTGGCCGCGGCTACGATCCCCGTCTGCTGTGGATGTGGCCCAACGGGCGCATCAGTGTAATGGGCGGCGAGCAAGCAGCCGATGTGCTGGTAACGGTAAAAAAACGTTCCCTGGAAAAACAGGGCAAAAAAACCACCGCCAAAGAATTGGAAGCGTACCGAAAAGAAATTTTAGCCAAATACGAATCCGAGGCCAGCCCCTATTACCTGTCTCTTATACACATCTCCGAGCCCACGAGACTCCATTGCATC
>CAXHHS010000793.1:0-3812 GCA_964015645.1 uncultured bacterium | reverse complement strand
GTTTTTGCAAGGCGAAGCATTTTTTACGGTTGCGAAAGATCAAAACCGCCCATTTGTGGTGGAAACCGGCCATTCGCAGACAGAAGTTTTAGGCACACAATTTAATGTTTGGGCACGGAACCGGGAAACGCGCGTCATCGTGAAAGAAGGCAAAGTTGCGCTGCGAGCAATACATCCAAATGCCGGCAGCGGCGTCGAGCTAACTGCCGGAAAGATGAGCCAGCTAAACGAGGGTAGCGATCCAATCGCTCCCGAAGCAGTGGATGTCGATATTTTATTAGGCTGGCTGAACGGAAAAATTGTTTTCGACCAAACGCCATTGGCAGAGGTTGCTGAGGAATTAGAGCGTTTTTACAATGTTTCCATCACGCTTGCTGATAGCGTTCCGGCAAAAGAAGGCATGACCGGAGCCTTTGTGAAACAAGATTTAGAAGAGGTGATTTCTACGATTTGTCTCACCTTTAGCCTGGAATATAAAACCGAAGGAAAGAACATTACGATCTTTAAAAAAGGAAAACCCGTTTTATGATTCGCAAATTTGCTACGGTTATTTTTCTGATATGGTCTTTTACAACTGCAACTTTTCCACAAGCGTTATCATTGGATAAAACCCAGGTAACCCTGAAATTGAAAAACCGCCCCTTACGAGAAGCCATTTCTCAAATCTACAAACAAACCCAAATTCAATTTGTTTATAAAGATGCCCTGATTGCAAATGAAACCGTCACTTGTGATTGCGAAAACGTAACGCTGCGAACCGCGCTATACGAATTGTTCAAAAACATCGATGTTAATTATCAATTTGTGAATGATCATCAAATTGTATTAGTAAAAGCACGGCCCGCACAGACGACTAAGATCAAAGGTTTTGTACTCAACACCGAGAATGATGAACCCCTGCCATTTGCACATGTTTTTCTAAACGGCACTAAATTCGGCACCCGGGCAAACGATGAAGGTTATTTTGAACTCGAAAACGTGCCGCTTGGCAGCCACACCATTCAAGTCGATTATCTCGGCACAAAATCCCAAAAACTCCCCATCCTTACTCGCTCCAATGTGGATTTAGTTAAAATCCATTGGAAGTGGACCTTGGTGGAGGATAATTGATTGGATTATGATCGCTGCCTGCCGTTTTTAGAAATGCTGCCGAACTGCCTTAACGTGTAGCATAGCCTCTCAATTCGCCACTTTTTGCTCAATACTTATTGTTTGAATTTTAGGTTGATGGTTTGAATTCGGAAACGTATGAATCGCATTCACCCGGTTCCGCCCGGTTTTTTTCGCTTTATAAAGCGCTTTGTCTGCCAATTCAATCAACTCGCTGTAAAAATTGGCTTTTGCGGGCTTCATGGTAGCAACGCCAATGCTAATTGTTATGTGATCTATAATTTGTGATTTCTCATGCGGCAACTTTAATGTCTCCACGTTGTGGCGAAGCGTTTCCGCAACATGAATGGCGCCGCTCAAATTGGTGTGGGGTAAAATAGCGGCGAATTCTTCCCCGCCGTAACGGAACAGCATATCGCCGGTTCGCATTAGTGTTTTATTCAATGTATCGGCAACGGATTTGAGGCATTGATCACCGGCCTGGTGTCCGTAATGGTCGTTATACGCTTTAAAATAGTCAATATCGAGTAGAATTAGTGAAATTACTGTATTCTCTCGTGGGGCGCGCCGCCATTCTTCGGCTATTTTTTCATCAAAAATTCGACGGTTCAGTACACCAGTTAAGCCATCGCGAGCGGAAAGGCGGCGAAGCGCTTTGTTGGCTTCTTCCAGCTTATGTTTTACTTCCCACAACTCTTTTTCGCGCGCTTTTCGACGATCCATTTCTTCTTTTAATTTAAGCACCGAACGCACTCGCGCTAACAATTCTGTTTTATCCAACGGCTTGTGGATATAATCGATTGCGCCGGAAGCAAATGAGCTTTCCAGGCTTTTGGAATCCGTATTCGCAGTTACCATAATGATAGGAATATCAACCAGATAGGGCTTGGATTTGATCATTCTGCAAGCAGTAATGCCATCGACTTGCGGCATCATCAAATCCATCAAAATTAAATCGACTTTTCCTTTTGCATTGGAAGGGCTTTCCAGGCCAATGTGTTGAAATGCTTTGGTCGCGGATTCAACCGTGGTAACATTTTCATAACCGCCGAGTTTTAACAGCGATTTCATTAGTATTCGATTTTCATGAACATCATCTACAACGAGAATATTCAACGTGCAATCTCCTTTTACGAGTTCTGTTATAACCGCATTTTAAGATACACACCATTTCCAGACCCAATTAGATTTAGAGCATATTTTTTCAGATAAGGTATTTGACAACAACATTGTTCGCTATCGCGAATTTGCAACTTGCCACTTGCTTTTAATGTTCGATTATCGTATTATCACCATAGTAGAATAGTAATAATTTTTTCGCGAGTTAATTTCAATCATACATTCGTTTTAAACCCTGTCTTTCGATGCCGGAAGCCCAATCAACAGCTATCAAAAAAATCGCCCTGGGCGCCGACCATGGCGGTTTTGAATTGAAGGAGACGTTAAAAGCCCACCTTCAACAAAAGGGTTATAGTGTTGATGATGTTGGCACCTACAAAAAGATTTCGGTTGATTATCCATTATTTGCCTACAAAGTAGCGCAAAAAGTAGCTTCCGGGGAATGCCAGCGGGGAATTATGGTAGATGGTGCGGGCATCGGTTCCTCTATGGCAGCCAATAAAGTGCCCGGTATTCGCGCTGCGATGAGTTACGATGTTAAAACCGCCGTTAACAGCCGGGAGCACAATAATGCCAATGTATTAACGTTAGGCGGCGGGATGATTGAAACCAACACCGCCAAGCAAATTGTAGATGTCTGGCTAAATACCGATTGCACGGAAAGCCGCCACCTGCGGCGTGCCGGGCAAATTATGCAAATTGAAAGTGAGTTTTTGAACCAGGCGAAAAAAGCGATTTCCAACAATTCAAATTTAGCAGGAGATGATGTGAACAACCTTTCAGCAGTCGATTTGGAACAGATTGCACAACAGATTACCCAAATTTTGCAGGCGCAAGGAATTTCCTTTGGCGGCGGTATTTGCGATTGTTCTTGCTGCGGTGGAAGTTGCGGCGGCCATTGCGCGGAAAAGGCCTCCGATACCGTGCGCCAGTTTATCAACATTGGCGCCAGTCGCATTTCGTACCGCGCCGGTGGTCAGGGCGTTCCGAAAGATTTGGCCGGTTATATCGACCATACGCTGCTTAAACCGGATGCCGCATCAGATGCCGTTAAAAAACTTTGCGAAGATGCCCTTAGCTATAATTTTGCTTCGGTTTGCGTTAATCCCACCTACGTGAAATTGTGTGCTAGTATGTTAAAAGGCAGCCCGGTTAAAGTTTGCACCGTGGTTGGATTTCCCCTCGGTACCCATGTGCCGCAAATCAAGGGTCTGGAAACTCGCCAGGCGATTCGCGATGGCGCGCGGGAAATCGATATGGTTATCAACATCGGCGCGCTGAAAAGCCGCGACCTCGATTTGCTCTACCGCGATATTCGTTCGGTGGTAGAATCCTGCCAGGATGGCGGCGCGCTTAGCAAAGTGATTTTGGAAACCGCTTTGTTGAGCGATGAAGAAATTATTACCGCCAGCGAAATTGCCTGCCGCGCCCGGGCAGATTATGTGAAAACCTCTACCGGCTTTTCCACCGGCGGCGCAACCACTCACCACGTTGCGCTAATGGCAGAAGTGGTTCGCAGCAGCGGCATGGGCGTTAAAGCCTCCGGCGGCATCCGCAGCTACGACGACGCGATGGAAATGATC
>CAXHHS010000792.1:0-3817 GCA_964015645.1 uncultured bacterium | reverse complement strand
TATAAATTGTATCCGGCGGGACATCCAGCAAAATTTTGGGGAGCTTGCCATCCTGTGCAACGGTCGCACTCGTTAGAGCAAAAAGGATGAAAATTGCAAAAATGTAATTTAACCAACGCTGCAAAAAATTAACTCACGGCAAATTCAAGACTGTCAATTAAGTAGCAATTTATATTTGTGGTTTCTCCTTAATAATTTTTCTCAGCGGTGAAAATTATTTCCTAAAACCAAATTAAATCTTAAAACTCAATTTAACCAACAAATCTCCAATAATAAAAATAAATTTTGGCAAACCAGGCTGAAGTTGAAGAATGGATTAATCTTATTTTAAGAAGTACCCCGGAAAGAAATTATCGCCGCAATGGTGTTTTCATTAACACCTTACTTTTTTGAAGAGTGCTATTCAGGTAGGGTAGTATTTTTATATTAAGGAAAAACAACACTTTAATACTTGAATACATGAACACTAACAGAATGTTCAAAAAAAATTGTGCCTGTTTAAAATATAGTGTGTACAGCCTGAAGGCTGAACTACAAACCTAATTTTTTAATTTGAAAAAAAACGGCTCTACAATTTTAACCTTTACCGGTTTGCCCTGGAAGGTTCCCGGTTTATATTGAAGTTGTTTAATCGTTTTACGAACGGATTCGGTAAATAAATCCCCATCGCTTTTTAAAATGCGATATTCTTCTACACTGCCATCCAAAAAAATAATAATTTCTGCCAGCACCTTTCCTTCAAAACCGGTTTTTTGATAAACGTCGGGGTATTTGGGCTTTGCTTTTTTTACATATTCTCGCCGCTTGCTGTCTAATTGAAACTCAAGAATCGGGCCGGTTGTTTCCGATGCTTTTTTGATGGTTTTCTCATCAGCAGGCTCAATACTTTTTTGCCCGACGGCTGGCGCTTCGGTTTTTTGGGTCTCAGCAATTTTAGAATCCAGGGAGATGTTCGATTGCTGATTTGGCGTCGTTGCCATTACACTGGTGCCAGCGGTAGAGGCAACCCACAACTCGGAATTTGTTGCAACCGGTTGCGGCTCGCTTTTTTCTTCCTTCGCAGCTTTAGAGGGGTTCGCTTGAGCTGGCTGGGCATCTTTTTGGGCAGCCAGATTTTTGGTGTTTTCTTCCACTTCGAATTCCTGAATATCCGCTTTAGCTTCCCGGGGAGTGGAAGGTTGCGAGGAAGTTTGTTCTTCGAGCGTGGAAATCAAATCATCTGTTGAGTCGTCGCCGGTATCGGATTCTGCTGCGTCAGGTTGGATGGTATTGGCAGCTAAAAAAGCAACCGGAAGATCAGCGCCATCAAAAACCGGCTCAATAATAATTTGGCCTTTAAGTGGGTTATCCTGCTTATCAAAAACGGTTGGTTGTATTTCGACTAAGTCTCCGGAGCTCCAAAGATTGTTTTGAGCGTAAATATTGCTGCTGGAATAATTGTAAATGTTGTTCTCAAAATTATTGACGATGAAGTTTTCCCCGGCAGACTGTCCTTCATCCGGGTATTTTCTCCCCAAGTCCGGGTTAGAGCGATCGAACACGATAATGCCATTGGTGTTTTGGCTGATAATGCTTTTTTCGATGATTGGGTTTGCTGCTAACTCACAGTTAATTCCCGCAAAATCATTACCGACAATCGTTGAGTTTCGGATAAACGGCGCTGAGCGCACTTCGCAGCTGATTCCGGCATATTCGTTATAGCGAATTTCGCAGCCTTCGATAATCGGTGCGCTGCCGTAACATGTAATACCTTTGTTAGCGTATTCGATTAAACAATTTTCCAAAATAGAAATATCGCGACTATTTTTAAAAACGATACCGTGCCAATCGTGCAATTGCGGGTCTGTTGCATTGGATGTAAATACGATTCTGCCGCCATCCGAAATTCCTTCGGCGATTAATTCTCCCATTACGATAATTTCCACCCGTTCCGGATTTTTGCCGGATTTGGTAGCATCGAAATTTGCGGCAATAATAATTTTAGTGCCGGGATGAATGTATAAAGCTGCATTTCTGGCAACAATAACATCTCCTTGAACCAGTATTTCTCCCGACCATTCGGCCTTTCCGGTAATTTCCCCTTGAACCATTCGCTGGGCAACAGCAGACAGCGAAAAAATACATAAATAAATAATAAATGATTTCATTTGACACCCCATCAATTAAACTGTTTATCCCTGTTAATTCTGATAGGCAAATCGTTGCGGGTAGAATAATATGTCTGATAAAGCGTAGAAAATAGTTTTATAAACCGGATAGGTTTTTTCAGACAACAAGGATCATAAAGAATATTCGTAATCGTAATCAAACTGGAAGGCGTTTTGATGTTTGAGGTCACGTATTATTCAAGGAAAAATTGAGTAGGGGAGAAAGTGAGGCGTTGATATTATAAAGTTAAGCACGATTGTGGCCTTAACAAGTGACAGTAGCAGTAGGCAGCAGCAGTCTTTTTACTGCTGCTACCACTTTTCGAATTGGAATGGAAATATTCAATTTTCAATCGCCGGGGCCGGCATTGCAAATCGCATCGGAAGCGTCAGGAAATTTTTCAAAATTTTTCTTAAAGCGAGCAGCAAGATCGGCAGCCTGTTTATCATAGGCATCTTTATCGGCCCAGGTATTTCGGGGGTTGAGCACTTCAGTCGGAACATCGGGACAGCTTTGCGGTACTAGTACTTTAAATACCGGGTCCGCTTTAAATTCCACTTCGCGAAGCTGACCGTCTAATGCGGCTTTAATCATCGCGCGGGTTAAACGAATATCCATCCGTTTGCCAACGCCGTAAGCGCCCCCGGACCATCCGGTGTTTACCAGCCAAACATCGGCGTTATGTTTGCGCATTTTGTCGCCAAGCATTTCCGCATAGCGGGTGGCGGGCAAGGGCATAAATGGGGAGCCGAAGCATTCGCTAAAAGTGGTTTGCGGTTCGGTAATGCCGGCTTCGGTTCCGGCGAGTTTGGAGGTATAACCGGCGAGGAAGTGATACATCGCCATTTCCGGGGTCAATTTGCTGATGGGAGGGAGTACACCAAAGGCGTCGGCAGTAAGAAACATCACGTTCTTAGGATGGCCGCCAATGCCGGGGATTAATACATTGTCTATGAATTCCACCGGGTAGGTTGCGCGAGTGTTTTCGGTTAAATCATCCGCATCATAATCGATCTTGCGGTTTTTTTCATCATAAACCACATTTTCTGCAATGGAACCAAAGCGAATGGCATTATAAATTTGCGGCTCTTTTTCTTTCGACAATTTTATCGCTTTGGCATAACAACCACCCTCAAAATTAAAAATGCCGTCATCACCCCAACCATGTTCATCATCGCCGATAAGCTGACGTTCCGGATCTGCGGAAAGGCTGGTTTTCCCGGTGCCGGATAAACCAAAAAATAAGGCGGTATCTCCATCTTTCCCGACATTGGCAGAGCAGTGCATGGGAAAAACATCTTTTTGGGGGAGCAAAAAATTCATAATCGCAAAAAACGATTTTTTGATTTCCCCGCCATACTCCGTTCCACCGATAATAACGATCTTTTTCGCTAAATTAAGGATCACAAATACATGTGAATTTGTGCCATCGATTACGGGATCGGCATGTAGCCTGGGGGCATGTAAAACGGTATATTCCGGTTGATGGTTTGCGATTTCTGAATCGTTTTGCGGGCGCACTAACAGTGTGCGTGCAAATAAAGCAGCCCAGGCAAATTCCGTAACAACTCTCACCGGCATACGATAGGTTGGATGCTGCCCGACAAATAAATCTTGCCCAAAAAGTTCTTTCTGTTGGCTGTCTCTTATACACATCTCCGAGCCCACG
>CAXHHS010000791.1:0-3833 GCA_964015645.1 uncultured bacterium | reverse complement strand
CCGCGCAGCTGAGCAGACGCGCAAAAAGCCGCAGGCTTTTTGCAGCATAACCATTGATAAATAACGGAATAAGAAAATGAAATAGGGTGATGTGTTTCCGGCACTAACCCCCGCGAAGCGGGGTCGCGATTTTTAAAATTTGTGTAAATGAATCGAATTTAGCATAATTCTCCTCCTTATCTAAGGCTTGTCCTGAGCTTGTCGAAGGGAGGAGACAGCTTTGCAGCCGCAGGCTGTGAAGCAGAGGTGGTTGAGTGGTCTCGTTAGCAATCAAGCCTATCGCGTTTTATCAGGCTCACACAACCACCCCTGATTTACTCGCTGTACGCTTCGTAAATCTGTCCCCTCCTTATCTAAGGCGGGGAATTTTTGACGTGAACAAAAGGAGATATTTTTGAAAAAACGCCGCATCCACAATTTGTCCGAATTAAAAGAAAGCCGCAAACAACTGCGAAATAATACCACCTCCGCAGAAGCGGTTTTATGGCGTGCTTTAAAGCAAAGCCAATTGAAAGGCCGCAAATTTCGCCGCCAGCATAGCATCGGAAATTATGTGGTGGATTTTTACTGCCCTTCGGAAAA
This sequence comes from uncultured bacterium, assembly GCA_964015645.1. Classification (GTDB taxonomy): domain Bacteria; phylum Calditrichota; class Calditrichia; order RBG-13-44-9; family J075; genus CAXHHS01. Next base: position 3,251 of record CAXHHS010000791.1, on the reverse strand, counting down.
ACTGGCAATCGAGTTGGATGGGGTTTATCATTATACGGATGAAGGCACCAAACGCGATCAGAAAAAGGCTGCATTTTTAGATAGCCTGGGAATTCGCGTTATTCGAATTGAGAATGTAGAAGTATTTGATAATATTGAGTTTGTGCTGGAAACAATTCGGCAATGTTTTGATCGTAACGAATAAAAAGTGAACAAATGAAAAATTCTCCTCCTTACAAAGGAGGAGACAGCTTTGCCGCCGCAGGTGGTAAAGCAGAGGTGGTTGAGTGGGTCTGCTAACACTCAAATCTATCCTGGTTTATCAAGGTCACACAACCACCCCTGATTTCCACCACTTCGTGGTGCAAATCTGTCCCCTCCTTTGTAAGGCGGGGAATTTTTTTGGGGAGTAGATTTGGAAACTGCGTTGAAAAATTAGTTCTTCTCAGAAGAATTCTCCCAATCCCCTTCCATTACAATTTTATCGATTAGTTGCTCGATTGCCCACAGTTTTGCCGGGCCGGCGTTGGCGTAATTGCTGACGGTTTTCTTTTCGCCACCCATTTTGACAGCGGTTTTTACCGTTGCCATATCCGTTATCCTGCTTTTGTAATTGCTTTCCAGGTTCATGTAATCCGCATCTTTGATAAAACTCGCTAATTGATTAAACGCCCATTTCGAAACGGTTCCACGGTATTCGCCGATATGGTCTACGTGGGCTTTTCCATGGTACACAAATGAGCCATCATTTTTGATGGTTACGGAATAAACCGGGCAGGTGCCGTAACAGCGGGTTCTTTCCAGGTGAATTTCTGTGACGCCATGATCGGCTGATTTCATTCCGCCGCCAAAGCCAACTTTTAAAACAGTGGGGCTGGACTGGCTGGCAGTATTTTTAGGGGGATGGCTTTGCCACAACACGTTTACAATTTTCCATTTGCTATCATATTTGGCGAGGTGCATATAATCGATGCCCCATTCGGCGGTTAATTTTACACTGGCAGTTTGGTCTAACAGATCGAGAATCTCGATTTCTTTCGGCGCATCTTCAGGAATTTTTCCTTCCTTGTTATATTTCCCGGCGAGTTCCACTAATTGATCGTAGTTCATCGGGTATTCCTGATAATCGCTATCCATATAAAAACCACGCTTGGCGAGATTGGGGTGGACGCTGCGTTCAATTCTCGATGGATCGACTTCGTAAATGCCTTCCACATAATCCAGGGCTGCCGCTCGCACTGCGTCTTGCTCCGTTTCCGATTCGTTTTTCAGAATGGTTCTTTCCTGGGCGAATATTAATATCGGTAATAGGATGGCTATCCAGCCGGTGAGTATTAAACGGGTTTTCATTGGTTTCCTTTCTGCGTATTCTTGAATCTTATTCGTTTTGCCAAACTGAAGTTTGGCACTCCTGTTCGGCAGGTTATAAAGGAACTGCGCCGCCGTAAGATATTCCCGTTAAATATGCAATGTCGCGGTTGAAGGTGGTTAGATCATCCGCACAAAATTGGCTGAGATGATTGTGCCCGCAGGCGCGCGCCATAACTTGCATTAGTTCCACAGAGGATTCGAAAAAGCGTTTGAGCCGCAGGGCGGAGAGTTGAATATCGAGCCGTTTTCGCAAATCCTCTTTTTGGGTGGCGATGCCGACCGGGCAGTTATTGGTGTGGCAGGCGCGCATGGCCTGGCAACCAATGGCTTGCATGGCGGAGTTGGAAACCGCGATGCCATCTGCGCCGAGGGCCATTGCTTTAATAAAATCTGCCGGTGTGCGCAATCCACCGGTGATAATGAGTGTGATATCCTGTCTGCCGCGTTTATCCAAATGTTTGCGGGCGCGGGCTAACGCCGGGATGGTGGGAACGGAAATGTGATTCCGAAAAATTAACGGCGCTGCCCCAGTGCCGCCGCCGCGGCCATCTAAAATAATATAATCTACGCCGACGCGAATTGCGGCATCGATGTCTTCTTCAATGTGATTAGCGGATAATTTGAATCCAATAGGAATGCCACCGGTGGCTTCTCGAATTTCATCAGCAAAATGGCGGAAATCATCTTCGCAATCGAAGTCGGTAAACCTCGGGGGCGAAATTGCTGATTTGCCTTCGGGAATGTTGCGCACCTGGCTAATTTTCCCGATGTTTTTGTGTCCCGGCAAGTGCCCGCCGGTGCCGGTTTTGGCACCCTGCCCGCCTTTAAAGTGGAAAGCTTGCACTTTTTTCACTTTTTCAATGTCATATCCGAATTTAGCGGAGGCCAACTCATAAAAATAATGATTGTTTTCCGCCTGTTCTTCCGGCAACATGCCGCCTTCGCCGGAGCAGATGCCGGTGCCAGCCATTTCCGCCCCGCGTGCCAGGGAAACTTTCGCTTCTTCCGATAACGCGCCAAAGCTCATGTCAGAAACGAAGATTGGGATTTCCAATCGCAGGGGTTTTTTGGCGTTGGGGCCAACAATCAATTCTGTAGCGACTTCCACATCTTCCAAATGGGGTTGCCGGGCAAGCTGCGCGGGTAAAATTTGAATATTATCCCACTTCGGCAAATCCTCGGAGCTGACCCCCATCGATCCAACCGGCCCATGGTGGCCGTCTAATTCTAAACCATGTTTCGACAGGCGGTGAATCTCAGCCGTTTTCGGCTCTTCCGGTGTAGGGTGAGTGGCTTCATAAGTGCCGAGATAAATATCACGGTCGATGTGAATCGGCTGATCCTTTTCAAACTCCGCGACTTCGACTTCATCGATCCATATTTTTCCATTTTCGATAGCCGATGCAAATTTGTATAGCGCTTCCTCGTTTTTGTACTCACTGATACCGGTATCATAACGATAATCCCAAAAATGCACCCCGCAAACCAGGTTGTTGCCTTCCACATATCCATCCGCCAACAATGCCCCACGATGCAGGCAGCGGCCAAAAAATACCGAAACTTCATCATCAAAGCGAACCAGGACTAAATCCGTATCGCGAACCAGGGCGTAGGCAGGCTTGCGGTCTTCCAGTTTATCCCAATCGTAAATAGCGATTTTCTTTTTCATAAACTTCCTTTGCTTGTTAAAATGTTTAGCGTTTCGATTTACAAAAATTTCCGACTTTCGGCAACGGCTGATGAAATAAATTCGCTGAATTGACGAGCTTGTTTCTCCACGTCATCACCCTTTTCAATTTTATTTGCCGGCAACGCTGCACCAAACCAGCCTTCCGTGTGCCAATTGCCATCCCCGGCCAATTCCTGTCTCTTATACACATCTGACGCTGCCGACGCGCTTC
>CAXHHS010000790.1:0-3833 GCA_964015645.1 uncultured bacterium | reverse complement strand
TCAATTTTCGAATCATCTAAAGTCAGTTGGCGTTGGGAATAGACGCGATAATCCAGGCAGCCGATTCCGTGCAAAATCCGCCGGAAATCTTCGATGTAAAGTGCGCCGGATAAACATTCGCCGTAGAGCACCGGGTCTTTTCGCAGTTCATCGGAAATCCGCCGCCCGCTAAAGATGTCGGAGAAATAAAGCTCGCCGCCGGGTTTTAATACCCGAAAGATTTCTGAAAAAACCGCTTCCTTATTCGGGGAAAGATTAATAACGCAGTTCGAGACAACGACATCAACGGAATTATCCTTAATGCCCGCTGCTTGCAAATCTTCGATATAGCCTTTCTTGAACTCCACATTAGGGAAATCGTAACCGAAGCGTTTTGTTTGAATGTCACGATATTTTTCGGCAACGGCGAGCTGCTCATCGGTCATATCCACGCCGATGACGAATCCTTCCGGCCCTACGAGTTTGGATAATAAATAAACATCTCTTCCGGTGCCGCAGCCTAAATCCAACACCGTTTTTCCTTCTAATGCCGGTGGAATCGGCGACCCGCAGCCGTAGAATTTTTCCATAATTTCATCTTCGATTTGGCTTAAAATTTGTTTGTGTGCCTCCGGAATCGCATCTAACGAACAACAGGCGCTGGTTTTTAAATCACGATTTGTTTCCAATTCCTGCCCGTAATAATCTTTCACGATTTCATGGGTTGTTGTTCCGTTTTGAGTTTCAAGCATGGTAATATTCCTTTCTGATTTTGCCTATTCTATTCTCTTAATATTTTTAAAAACAATAAGTTAAGTGTTAGCCACAAGTTGAAAACTTGTGTTACGTTAGCGTCCAAAAAACCAAAGCGCTAAGAATCGCCGCAATCGGTAGCGTCAGCACCCAGGAAGAGAGAATTTCCAGCATCATTTTTTTATTGATACCGCCGGTCGCAGTGCCAATGCCAAACAGGGAACCGACAGAAACATGCGTGGTAGAAACCGGCATACCCAGGCGGCTGGCAAAGACGACCAAAAGCCCGGTGGCAATGTTGGCAGTAAACCCCTGCCCGGCATTTAATGGGGTGATTTTTTTGCTCATCGTTTCCGCTACTTTGCGAGCATTAATCAAACCGCCAATGGCCATCGCAATGCCTACAATCAGCATACTGTATTGAATGCCCAATGCTTCGAACGCCAATAATAGCGCAACAATTTTCGGCGTATCGTTTAACCCGCGGGCAAAACTGACCACGCCGGCGCTGAAAAAGTGGGCGGCATCCAGTACCTTTTGCGCGCTAATGCCCCAAATTTCCCCGGTATAGGTCAGCGTTGCGCTTTGCGAAGGTTTACTCAACTTTTTTATTGATGATTTATCGGAATTCATAGAATACACAAGATTTTCGGAAGGCGCTAATTTCGCATCACCTGTTTTTCCGAGATATAATGTGCTTTCCCGGTGAACGCCAAACTTCTTTCTAAGATAGCTAAAAACCGGGTAGCCAAAACCGGCTAATATTGCTGCGATAAAGGGGCTAATTAGCAAGGGCAAAACGAACTTCGATCCCAATATGGCGAAATTCACTTGCTGCCCAACTGCTATCAAACCGGTACCAACCAGCGCACCGGTAAGGCTGTGGGTTGTGGAAATCGGGAATCCCAACAACGCGGCGAATAAAACGGTAGTGCCTGTTCCCAAGGCCACTGCTAACAAAAATTCCGGTGTACCGGCCAGCGAATCCGGTACCAATCCTTTACCGGAAAAACTTTTTACCAAAGCACCGGCTAAAAATACAGAAGCGACAGAACCAGCAAATGTGGTTCCGGTTGCCCAGATTAAAGCGGTTTTATAGTTTGTGGTTTTGCTGCCAAATAGGGTGGCAACGCCTTTAAAATTATCATTTGCTCCGTTGGCATACGCTAAAAACGCGGTGGCAATTAGGAGGAAAACAAGAAGTATCATTATATTTCCAATTTAGATTAATCAAGCTATCTTTTTAGTAGGTAGCAGGCGGAGTAAGCAGTAGGCAATAGATAAAAACTATTTTCCACCATGTTGCCTACTGCCTACTTAACTCACTGCCTACTCCCATCAAAACTGTCCCCGCTTCCGCTCCTTTGCCGGAAGTATTTCCAAGCAGGTGGTCCACCAGCCGGTGAGAACCGTTTCGACAAATTCTTCCGGGAGTTTTTCTTCGCGCATTTCTCGCGCTAATCGCTGGTAGTCGTATTCGATGGGAATGTAAGAAAATTGCGGCGCTCCGTTTACTTCCAGCAACATGTAACCGACATGCGTATTGCCATCATTTTCCGGGCGGCCAATAACGCCGACATTGGCAAAATGCTTGTCATCCGCTAATGTGCGCTGCCAATGGATGCCGGTGTGCGTCGCGCAGATGATATCGGCATCGTGATCCCGGCAGAGTTTTTCCAGAAAATGCGTTGGGGTGGTCGATTGCCACAAAAACTCATTCATTTTGCGCGGGGAGCCGTGGCAGAGCAGTACCCGGTAGTTGCCAATCTGTAAGCGAATTTCCGATGGCAGGGTTTTCATCCACTGTTTGTTTTCTTCTGAGGTATTGGCGTAGGTGTAATCGTAGCTAATTTTAGCGAAATAGTTATCGCGGGGATCGGTGTAACCGCATTGGCAATCCTGTAGATTATTGCCGATGGAATTATCATAATTTCCTTGTATGACCTGGACGTTGTTCTCGTAAAGTAGCGGAAAAACACGATCCGGATGCGGACCAAATGCGCCTAAATCACCGAGACAAAAAATGGCATTCACGCCACGATTTTGAGCGTCTTTGATTGTTTCCGATAACGCGAGATAATTGCTGTATACGCCGCCAATTAAAGCGATTTTCTTATATTTTTCAGGTTTTTGATTTTGCAATCCAATTCTCTATTTTAATTGAAGTTAAGCCATAAATTTCAAGAAACATAAATTGCATCTTAGCCAGCCACGCGGCACAACCACCCCTGATTTGTTCGCTATTACGCTTCACAAATCTGTCCCCTCCCTTCGAGAAGCTCAGGACAAGCCTTACTAAGGGGGGGAATTTTTGAGGGCTGCGACTGCCGCTGCTTCTGCTACTTTCTTTTAAGCATCTTTCGCACCGGAACTAAAGTTAGAGCAGATTGCACCATATAAATAACAAGTGTAGCAAGCCTGCTCCTGAAGTTTGTAACTTTTTGTCGCCTCTTTTAATGTTTCGCCCATATATGCAGTTGGTGATTCCAGAAGAATGGGGCAAACCACTACCCCGCGACTGGTGGCGACCCGGCTATTGGAGCAAATCAATTGGCTGCAATCGTAGTGTTCCAGCATTTCGTTGGTTACGTATTCGTATTTATCGTAACCGCCGCTGCGTGCGATCTCATTACCGAGTTTTAACGAGGGCAAAATCTTTAAACGCGGGCGTTCATACCCGTATCGTTTTAAGGTTTCGATGAACCCATTCATTACCTGCTGGTCTTCATAATCTTCCCAGGTTTTGGTGATGGTAATGATGGGCAAAAAACTGTGCTCGTAAAGCCGCCGTACGCCTTCCATCGCTTTTTTGAAGACGCCTTTGCCGCGAATAGCGTCGTTCATCTCTTCCGTGTAACCGTCGATGCTGACGCGAATTTCCAGCGAGTAGATCGAATTAGCTTCAATTTCTTGCAAGCGTTGGGCGATTTTCTCGCGGATCAGCATACCGTTGGTTAGCACCGTTGCCGGGCCGTAGGAGAGCGTTAATTCCAGAATATCCAGAATTTGTTTATTCATAAACGGCTCGCCGCCGGTGAAGTAGTATTCTTTTACACCTGTCTCTTATACACATCTCCGAGCCCACGAGACTCCATTGCATC